>CAYXJW010000051.1:0-1805 GCA_964465465.1 uncultured Caldisericales bacterium | reverse complement strand
ATATTTATAACTTTGTAATAAAAGAAATTGGAGAGCAATAACTATTATAGGATTTTGTAAATTGCGGATCTGAATTATTTACCTGAATGATCTGAATAAAGAATTTGATTTACCAGAAAATATAAAGTTGTGCAATAAGGAAGTGATGTAATATGAATGTATCAAACAAAAAACTAAATAAGTGAATGGAAAAACTATTTTCCGTAAGTCTCAGAACCAGAACCCTCACTTCCCCCTAAAAACAAATTCCTTCTAATTCTTCACTTCCAGCTGAAAAATCAAACTTTGCAAAAGCCAATTTTAATTTGCAAAGCGTATGTTTGCAAAGATACGCAAACAAAATAAAATGAATTAAGAAAGGAGAAAATGATGGCAAAAAATACTAAAAAGTTATTGACAACACTGTTATTAATCTTTGTGCTGCTCATTCTCGCTTTTATACCTGGAAGAGATTATATTGCAAATAAAACATTTAAAGAAGCTCTTGCATTTAATAAAGCGATATCAATTGTTAATATGAATATCAATACAACATACAAAGGAGTAGATATTAAACCTCAATATATTGACATTATTCCTCTTAATGGAAAACCTCGTTCCTTACATAAAAGATACGCACTTAAAGCATATAAAAATAAAATAACGGAAATTGTTTCTGCACACTGGGTAAAAGTTGATTTTGAAGGAACTGATAAAAACGGCGCCCCAAAGTATTTTTACCACATCAGTCCTGTACGGTTTGCTGTTGTTGTATTGGATGTTTCACACCAAACTGTTGGTAGCACAGTAGTATCTGTATTGCCAAATAAACCAGTGCTCGATAAAACTGTTGATGTAGTGATGAGACATATAAATGGAAAAACACCGAAAAACGGTATTATGATGGATGGCGGAGGTGGATATTCGATATTAGAACAATATAAAGATGATATACGTGGTGATACTAAAATTGCTTATTTACATTCTACGTATAAAGAGAGAACCAGTATGATCTTCCAGCCTAATTCAATTGTTTACATTCAGAGTAAAGCACGTTTCGATACAGGTGAACCACTAACTTCCGAATGGCAAGATAACGGTGCTGTTGCAACTCCGGCATTGAACTATGCAGGAACCGGATTTGGCACAGGATATATAACAAATGGGGCTAATATGATGGTAATAGGTGATGTTAGGTATGCATATGAGAGATATAAGTATGTGGTGAATGGATATGTATACTATTGGGAGCATATTTTTCCTGAATGTGTTCGAGGAAGCGCACTCCAGAATCCCGGGACGCCCAATAAAAACACAATATCTGGATTATCTACCTATATTGGAGCAGTACCTGGAGCATATACAGATTTCCCTCTTCTTGGTGAACCACAATATTATTTCACTCCCGCAGTTGTGATTTCGTTTGGTGTAAATTATGGAGAATCAGGTGGCACAATAGGAATGAATATTTCTCTATCTGCACAAAGACATTATGCTCAAAAAGTACTTGTGCATGCTGTAGTTACCGGAAATAATGCTGGAAAGAAACTTTATGGATTTGATGCAAACACAAAATGGGGAGAAACATTTTTTGCTTGGAGTAACAGGTAATATAATAGTTAAGCAAATGCCGATGTAATTTTTGATGGATCCGTTATTGCATTTTTATTTACCACCTGTCCACCTGGTACCAGGTGGACATATTAGAAACCAGATTCCATTTAAAATAAATTTTATCACCAATATAATCCAACTTTTTATGTATTTGTTATAATAACATACAAATGGAAATTGTATAAAAAACAGTGTAAAAAGATTTTACACAT
>CAYXJW010000050.1:0-41425 GCA_964465465.1 uncultured Caldisericales bacterium | reverse complement strand
CTGTCTTGTTGAAGTGAAAGGTGCAAAAACTCTTATCCGTTCTTGTGTAACAAAACTGAGAGACGGAATGGAAATATTCACCAATACTCCACTTGTCAGAGAAGCAAGAAAGATTAACCTTGAACTTGCGCTGGCACATCACAATATAGAATGCCCTGTTTGTCCGAGAGATGGAAACTGTGACTTGCAAAAAATAGCAGGTACATTAGGAGTAAAAAACATTTCCTTTGAAGAAGTTGAATCTTTTTATAAAAAAACGGATTCTGATCCAGTTATTAGAGATCCTTCAAAGTGTATTTATTGTGAGCGTTGTGTCGAAGTTTGCGAGGAGATGCAAAGCGTTAATGCGCTTGCAATATCAAATAGGGGAATACGAACATATATAGGCGCTCCGTTTAACAGATTATTGATAGATACCCCATGTGTTAATTGTGGACAATGTATAATGCATTGTCCCACCGGAGCACTTTCAGAAAGAGACGACACCGAAAAAGTGTGGAAAGCACTTTCTGATCCGGACAAATACGTTGTAGCCTCTACTGCACCTTCAATTCGCGCATCTGCAGGAGAATTGTTTGGCTTACCCGCAGGGACTTTTGTTAGAGGTAAAGTTGCAACAGCACTTAAAATGTTAGGAGTTAAAAAAGTTTTTGATACAAACTTTTCTGCAGATCTTACAATAGTCGAGGAAGCAAGTGAACTCCTGGAAAGATTAAAAAAAGAGGAAAATCTCCCAGTATTTACATCATGTTGTCCTGCCTGGATAAAGTTCATTGAGGAATACTATCCTGAATTTATTCCAAATGTATCCACAGCAAAATCTCCACAAGGAATGATGGGGGCAGTAATAAAATCATATTTTGCCGAACAGATGAAGATACCACCCGAAAAAATATTCCATGTCTCAATAATGCCATGCACAGCCAAGAAGTACGAAGCAGAAAGAAAAGAAACGTGGTCTCATGACTACCCGGATGTTGATGCTGTAATAACAACAAGGGAATTTGCAAACATGATAAAAGAAGCAGGTATTGATTTTGTCAATTTACCCGACTCTGATTATGATAATCCCCTGGGAGAATACTCCGGTGCTGGCACAATCTTTGGCGTAACCGGTGGAGTGATGGAAGCTGCACTGAGAACTGCATACGACCTGCTTACTGGAAGTAACCTTGAAAATGTTGAGTTTAAACCACTCCGATCAATGGAAGGAATTAGAGTTGCAGATATTAACATTGATGGAACGAATGTTAGAGTTGCAGTTGCAAACACCCTCGGGAAAGCAAGAGAACTTCTTGAAGCAGTGAAAAATGGAAAAGAAAAAATTCACTTTCTTGAAGTAATGGCATGCCCGGGAGGATGCATAGGAGGAGGCGGACAACCAATACCGTCTGATGAAGAAACAATTAAAAAACGAGCTGAAGCTCTTTACAGTGATGACGAAAGAAGTAAAGTACGAAAATCATACCAAAATCCACAAATTAAAGAACTGTACAATAACTTTCTTGGAAAACCAGGAAGTGAAAAAGCACATAAATTGTTGCACACTCATTTTATAAAGAAAACGCCCTGGAAAAGAATAAAAGAGGAGGTGTAAAATGAAAAAAGACGCAAATAAAAAAATAAAATTTATCACTTATGCAGCGGTACTTCTTGCGATTGCTGCACTTTTCCCTGCGTTAAAACTGCCTCAATACATAACAGGCCCGGTTGTAAACTTTGTTCTCATAATAGCCACATACATACTCGGTACAGCAGGCGGAGTTACAGTAGGCTGCTTTACTCCATGGGTCGCTTTTATTGCAGGTTTAATGCCACTAATATTTCTTCCACCAATAATAATGGTTGGAAATGGAATATACACTTTAACATTCGGTTTACTTAAAAAGTATAAATGGCCAGGAATGATTACAGGGATAATAGTTGGATCTGTGCTAAAATATGCATTTCTTTCTTTTTCGGTAACACATCTTGTAAAGGCACCTCCGAAACTCGTTAATATGCTTTCTCTCCCTCAACTGTTTACTGCATTAACAGGAGGAATTGTTGCATTAATAGTAATCAAAACAGAAACGTTGAAGACTTTTACAGAAAACTAATAATGTAAAAATAAAAGAGCGGGAGGTTCAAACCTCCCGCTCTGCGCATTTAAAAATTAATAACTTTTTTGAAAAATTCCGCTTACTATTGCTCCTCCGCTTTCTGTGATCATTCCGTAAACTGAAAGATGTCTTTTTCCTTCAAGTTCCTTTTTTACAATCTTTTCAGTTTTTAAATTTCCATCACCGTTTTTAACGTAAACGAGATCTCCTTCCTTAATATCTTCTGCACGTAGAAGCAATTCTTCACTTTCGCGGAGCACAGGTATCTGGTGGCTTGCACCGACGATTGTAATTTTCCCGGATTCAGTTTGAATGATGAAAAGTGGTTCAAAAGTTTTCCTTCTTACAAGTTGGATCACTTTTTCAAAACCATTTTTTCCTAAAACTTCGGCAGGTTTTTCTTCAAGCATATCTTTTACCCAGATATCCTCTTCTTTCGCAACAAGGCGCTCTGCAGGATCCATAAGAGTGAAGAAATTACGAATTGTAAAAACTCCAACCTTACCATCGTATCTCAGCACAACAGTCTCTTTTTCTGAATAACCGTTATAAAACCTGTCTTCAATCGGTTCCTCAAAATAAATTTTATCTTTAAGTTCCATCGTTTCCTCCTATTTCTTATCCTGCAAGTATCTATCAATACCTATTGCCGCCCTATGCCCATTTGCTATTGCAGAAATCGCATTGCCTTTGGAAGTAGGAACAAGATCTCCGCCTGCAAAAAGCCCTGGTATGGAGGTTTCACCGTACTCGTCAACCCATACCCTCCTTCTTGGAGTAAATTTGAGTTTTTCAAATAGATCTTTGGGAATAAATGAGAAATCGTACATCTGGCCAACTGCTTCAATGATGTAGTTCCCTTCAAGAATTTTTGACTGATCTTCAAAGAACGTTGGATGGAATCTGTGATTTTCATCAAATATCGACTTGACTTTCAATACTTCAAGACCTTTTATCTTCCCATTTTCATCGAAAATAACTTGCTTTGGTCCCCATCCCGGATTAAAGATTACACCCTCTTCAAGCGCTCCTTCTACTTCCTCTTTCGATGCAGGCATTATGTCCCAATCTTCCAAACTTACCGTCTGAACCATTGTATCCTCTCCACCATGAGAAATCTGTTGAAGCCTTACAACGGTTCTCGCAACATCCATAGCAACATTTCCTCCACCAATAACAATCACCCTTTTTGCAATATCCCTTCTACCTTCAACTTTAACCTGTCTAAGGAAATCGATAGCCTGAATAACATCAGGGTGATCCTCTCCTTTCAACCTGATGGAGCGGCCATAGGAAAGTCCTATTCCAAGGTAAACGGCATCGTAATTTTTCATAAGTTCTTCAAAAGAAACGTCCTTTCCTACTTCTGTATTGAGCTTTATTTCAACACCCATTGATTTGATATGGTTAATCTCTTTATCTAATTCATAAATTGGGAGTCTGTAAAGAGGGATTCCAAGCCCTAATGCACCACCTGCACGGGAACGTTTTTCAAATATTGTAACTGAATGCCCCATAGTAGCAAGGTAGTATGCAGCGGAAAGCCCACTTGGGCCCGAGCCAATGATGGCAACTTTTTTGCCAGTCTTTGGCATTTTCTCTAATTCAACTTCTGAGTAATCTTTCAATTGATCCGTAGCAAACCTCTTCAGCCACATAATTTGTACAGCATCACCACGATAATTATAAACACAGTCATCCTGACAGGCATGAGTACAAATTCGTCCACAAATTCCCGGTAAAGCATTGTCTTCAAGCATATAACTCACTGAAAGTTTATTGTCCCCATCAAAAATTGCTTGAATGTATTCTGGAATTTTCATATGAGCAGGACAGCCCTGCATACAAATTCCACAACCAAGACAGCGCATTGCTTCCTTCTTTGCCTGTTCTTCATTGAAACCGAGAATAATTTCCTCAAATGTCTTTTTACGAACATCTGGTTCAAGTTCCGGCATTTCAACCTTTTCAAGCATAAGCGGTGTAATCTCATCTGTTTGAGTAAATCCAGGTTCTCTTCCTTGTTCTTCTAATGGAATCCATACAAACGAATCTGCATCCGGTGAAGTATAAATTAAATCCTTAGACAGTTTCAATGAACCTGTTGGACAAACTTCTACACAAAGCCCACAGTAAGAACACCGTCCATAATCGATCTGAGGCCTAACAGGATTACTTCCCTCTTTTACCTCGATTGGGTGAACGTTGCTCGGATCTACCATTGTGATTGCCGCACACGGACATATATCACGGCAATTACCACACCCAATACACTTATCGATATCATTTATATGGAAGCCTCTAAATCTCTCCGGTACTGGCTTTTCTTCCTTTGGATATTGAAGCGTATGCGGTTTCTTGAACAGGTACTTAACTGAGGAAAGTGGTGTTATTAAACTTCCGTTTTCAAATTGTTCCACTCTCTTGTTCATCTCTTCTTTGCTCATCTTATCACCCCTTACCTATCAATCTCAGGCGGACAAATATCAAGGCTCAGTAAAATGTGAGATGCGTCTGCAAGCCTTGCGCCCACAAGCAATTTTTCAGCAATTGTAAACATGTGTGGCATTGAAGCACCGCGAACTGCCACCCTGTAAGGTTTCTCCGTGCCATCGCTCACCATAAAGAAACCGTGCTCGCCTCTGGAAGATTCAACTTTTGCATATGTTTCACCTTCAGGAACATACCATTTAAACGGATTTGGCATCTTTGTCCAGACTGGTCCTTTTTTCGGCATTTTTTTCACCGCTTGTTCAATTAAATTCAATGCATTTTCTATCTCTATTCTTCTCACAATCGCTCTGGACCAGGAATCACCTTCCGTAAGGACCGGGATTTCAAAGTCAAGTTCTCCGTAGGCAGCATAAGGAGCGTCTTTTCTCACATCCTGCGCAACTCCTGTTGCTTTGAGAACCGGACCTGTTGCTCCCCATTCAAGCGCCTGCTCCTGTGTAATTTTAGCAACACCTCTTGCCCTATGTATAAACATTGCATTCTTGAAGAACAAATTATCGTAGTCAGTGAGTTTGTCTTTTAAATATCTCACAAATCCGAGTACTTCATCTTCCCATCCAGCAGGTAAATCTCTTCGCACTCCACCGGGCCAGATATACATATGGTAAACACGAGCGCCGGTAAGTTCAGCAAATAAGTCTATTGCATAGTCCCTATCTCCAGTTGCCCATTGAGAAAGCGTGTAAAGACCAAGTGATGCAGCGTAACCTCCCATCCAAAGAAGGTATGCCGTTGTCCTTGCAAGTTCCAGAACTATCGTTCTTATGTACTTTGCTCGTTCAGGAATTTCCACTCCCATGAGATCCTCTATTGCCATCGAATACGCCGCTTCGTTTATATCAGGCTCTGGCACACAGATCCTTGGAATGAGGGCAAGGTTCTGAATGTATAGTCTGTTTTCCATTCCTTTTTCAAATGCCCTATGAAGATAACCGGGATCTCCTTTTGCTGAAACAATCGTATCCCCTTCCAATTCAAGGTGTAGAGAAAAGTTGCCCGGTATTCCAGGGTGGTTAGGACCTATAAAAAGTTCATAACTTTTACTCATTTTTCCCCTCCGTTTCTTCATCTGCAGAATGCCTGAACTCGTAGTGCATATTAACATACCCTACAGAATCAAAATCCTTTCGCATAGGCGGTTTATCTTTCCAATTTTCCAATATGAAAGGCTTTCCACTATCGCTATTTCCAATAACTTTTATTCCAAACATCTCAGTGATTTCCCTTTCATAAGTATGTGCTGGGGGATATATCTTTTCCGCAGTTTCAATTTCTGCATTTTCTCTATCTATCCGTGAACGTACAACAGCGTTTACCTTCTCCTTGTAGTTGTACAGCACATAAAATATCTCAAACTCACCGTCTTCCAGCCTATCAACAGCACTCATTATGGAAAGCTGGTTGAAACCCAAAAGTTTCATATCGTAAAGCACGCTGATTAGTCTTTCACGAGAAGTGTCAACAAATATCAGGTTATCCTTTCTTATCGACACTTCAGCATTGGATATTTTTTTAACCCTTTCTATTATATCTTTCATCCCAACACCTTCCTTTGATTCGCCTTATAAAATTCAAGGTTCTCCTTGTACCTCTTATACCCATCTGCTTTTCCCTTATCTATGAGATCCATAAGGTATCTGAAAGCCGTAATTATCGCTTCGGGACGCGGCATACATCCTGCAATGTAAAGATCCACCGGTATGTACTTGTCCAACCTCTTTATTACAGAGTAGGAATCCCAGTATACTCCTCCATTGATTGGACAAGAGCCAAACCCTATCACATACTTTGGATCCAGCATTTGTTCATAAACAGTTACAATCCTGCGAAGCGTTTTTATATTCACGTATCCTGTTACCAGCAAAATATCTGCCTGTCTTGGAGTAACGTAGGGCACTATTCCAAACCTTTCCATATCATAACGAGACGTCATTGTAGGTGGAAGTTCCATTGCACCACATCCAGTACAGTAATGAAGCATCCATAAAGAACGCTTCCTCAACATATTGCTAATTGCCCTGTATTGCTCTTCCGTCATTTTATCCATAACACAATCCTCCTATTTCACCAGAACAATGATAAGGCCTAAGAGAGCAAGAATCGTAGGCCATCGCCAATAAAAACGTACAGCATCGTCCACCCTGAACCTCGGTAAAACTTCGTCAAAGAAAATAAGCAGGACAAATATAACAAACATCTTTGCGAAGAAGTAAAAGATATTTGATGCACCACCCATAAACAAGTCAACAAAAAGAGCAAGTTCTATGTAAATGTGAAATGCATGGTTAATCATAAGAAGCCCAAGGTGTTTTCCTCCATACTCTGCCATAGGCCCGGTTGCAACTTCGTGCGGTGCAACTGCCACATCAAACGGATGCTCACCTAATGCACCGTACGTTACAATAATGCCGGCTATTGCAGAAAGTGGAAGGAACCACATTGCCCATCCGCTGCTCGCCTGCATCTGCGTAATCACATAAAGATTTGTAGTGTGATATTTAAGAACAAGTGTTATGATAACAATTACAAACGGAAGGTCATATCCAAGCATAAGAGTAAGCGCTCTTGCAATTCCTATACTGGAATTTGGGTTAGCACTTTCCCCGGCACCGAGTGCCATCGCAAGTGAACCAATTACCATAATGTAGAGAAGAGCAATAATATCTGCTGAACCCGTCATAAGTTTCATTCCAGGGATAGGAATAAAAAACACCACAACAATTGAAGCAGCAAGCGCAATGATTGGTCCTAGATCATACATAACTCCGTGTGTTATATTACCTTTCTTTGAGAGTAATTTAAATATATCAATAAGCGGCTGTACAAAATTTGGGCCATACCTCCTCTGAATTCGCGCAATAATCTTGCGCTTAAACATCATAAGTACAATCCCTATAGAAAAAGCAAGAAGGGGGATTCCAACCGCCATCAAAATTTCCTTTATCACCATAGTCTGCCTCCTAACAGGATAACAAAGGCAACAATTGTAAGTATTACTACAATGTAAGAACTGTACGTTTCAAGGTTGCCAGTGTAAACCCTTCTCATATAATCACCAGATACTTTAAGTGCTCGTGACCATGCAGTATACAGTTTGTCGGCACTCCATTTAAAAATTGGATCTACAACTCTACCAAATGACATATAAAAACCATAACTGTAATTGTACTTTGTTTCAGGCGTAACAATTTGTCCAGCAGCATAGGTATCGTACTGTGAAACTCTCTTTGATCTGGGCAGCATATAAAAGAAAACAAGCACTATGATAAAAGCAATTATCAAAACAGAAGAGATGTTTACAACTTTCAATGCACCCATTCCACTACCCTGAGGGAAACCGTATAAATCATATTTTACTGGAGTAATCCCAAAGAATGATTCGGCTTTTGATATTACGTTCATCGCAATACCAGGGAACACTCCAAACAAAATGGCAAGGATAGAAAGAATCCAGATTGGAATTTGCATAAGGAATGGGACTTCGCGGACATTTTCATACTTTTTCGGAAGGCTTCCCAAAAACACCGAATGGATAAACCTATAAAGGTAGAGAAACGCACCTGTGCTTCCGACAAAAGCAAATATCAGAAGAAACACTTCTTTTTTCTGAAGAAGTGCCTCATATATCATCCACTTAGAAACAAATCCGTTTAGAGGTGGAACTCCAGAAAGTGCAACAATTCCTATAAGAGCACCGGTGAATGTAATTGGCATCTTTTTAATAAGCCCTCCAAGTTCACTCATATTTCTCGTGCCTGTTCTGTATATAACAGCACCTATTGTGAAGAATAACAGACTCTTAAATATAGCGTGGTTCAATGCATGGAATAATCCTCCAGCAATACCAAGTGAGGTGCCAGCAGCTATTCCTAAAACAACGTAGCCTATCTGTGATATCGAAGAATAGGCAAGCAGCCTTTTTGCATCTTCCTGCAAAATGGCAAGGAACGTTGCAAGTACGATTGAGATTGCCGCAAGCCATTGAATGATGTATAGAATTAGCGGGACTGAGAGTACAGTAGGCATCAATTTTCCAAGAAGTTGAACTGAAAGTAGTCCATAAAATAGGATAAACAATCCATAAGCACCCATTTTAATCAAAACACCAGATAGAAGAGGTGAAACAGGTGAAGGTGCTTCTGAATGTGCATCTGGAAGCCACGTGTGAAGGGGCATAATTGCTGCTTTCACAAGCAAGCCTATTCCAAACAGAATAAAGAAAGCAATGACAAATCCAGGAGAGGATTTTGCAAGTGCCTTAGAAACATTACTGAAAACAAGGCTGTGTGCCTCTCCAAACACCATTCCTAATGAAACAAGCATAGAATAAGCACCTATAATGCTCATAATAATGTATTTGTATCCTGCCTTTATCGACATTTCACCATTTTGAATTACAAGTATGTAGGAAGTCCAACTCATCATCTCCCAGAACATAAAGAATGTTATGAGATCACCTGCAAGTACAATGCCAAGCATTGCACCTTCGACAAACAGAAGTTCAAGGTAGTAAAAATCCAGCCCTTTATGTTCCTCCATATCATTTACCGAGAAGATGACAACGAGCATAGAAATTCCGGTAACGATGAATGCAAAAAGCCAGGAGAGGTGATTAAGCCGCAAAACAAGTAAAGAACCAAAAAGTTTTCCCCATGTAAGATTTGCACTTTCCACTCCGTAATAGAAGAAGAGTTCGCAAAAAGTAAGCACAGAGAACAGAATTGCAAACGTATAACGAACCCATCTGTGAATCTTCCCTCCAAGATAGGCAAGAATTCCTCCAACAAACGGTGTGGCAAGCAATATTCCAAGCGACATATTCATCATAGCCCTCCCAAATGCAAAACAAGATTTACATAACTTCTTCCGATTAAGTCATTCGCCGCTCTGTGAGTAAAATTGATTATTGGATTAGGATAGAAACTGATTACAAGCAGAATAACTCCAAGTGTAATCACGGGGATCAACATCCAGGCAGGCGCTTCTTTTATCTCTTTCCCTTCTTTTGGCTCCTTGAAAAGCATAACCTGTAATACACGGAAGAAGTAAGCACCTTCTATAAGCGACATAAACAACACAATTATAACGAATGTAATCGTGAACAAATTCGTTCTTTCCAGAGTAGCAAATATTATTTTTAGTTTACTCCAGAAACCAAAGAACGGTGGAAGTCCCATTAATGAGAACGATGCAATAGCAAAGAAAAACGCCGTTATTTTCATTTTTCTTCCTACACCGGCAAAGTCGTCTATTTTTCTGGAACCCGTTGCAAGAATTATCCCACCAACAAGCAAGAAGAGCATCGCTTTCGAGATTGAGTGATTAATCATTTGCATAAACGCACCTTGCATACCACGTGTACTTCCAAGAGAAAATGCATAGAAGAAAAGTCCAGTCTGCCCTATCGTGGAATATGCAAGCATTCTTTTTATATCTTTTTGGAAAAACGCAGCAGTTTCTCCAAAAATTAAGGTGAGCAATCCAAACAGGATAAGGAAAATCACGATTTGGTAGAAGTTAAATATCGTAACAGTAACTCTGATAATTGCGTAAATCGCAGCAGTTGTCATAATTCCAGAAAGAATTGCGGAAACAGAAGAAGGTGCAGCAGGATGCGCATCAGGAAGCCAGGCATTGAGCGGGAAAAGTGCACCCTCAATACCAAGTCCAGTGAATATAAACACAAACGGGAGCAATTTTTGTTTAAACGTAAATCCAGCAATCTTTGTTGCAATATCTGCCATATTCAGCGTCCCGGTTGCTGCGTAAAGCATTATCACACCGATAAGTAAAAGCGACGCACCAACAGATCCCATAACGAGATACTTAAATCCTGCTTCAACAGCACCCTTATCTCTGTGAAAACCTACAAGCCCAAATGCCGATATAGACATCACTTCAAATGCAACAAACAGGTTAAACAAATCTCCTGTGACAATCATCCAGGTAAGCCCGGTAACAAGCAAGGTAAATAAAATATGGAATTTTTCGGCAGGCTCTTCTTTAATATAAACGAGGTTGTAAATAGAAACCAAGAACCCCAGAATGGAGGCAATAATTACAAGAAACAACCCAAGTCTGTCCACAGCCATATTTATTGCAAATGGAGGTTTTATACCCGCAGTTGTAGAGATTACAATACCAGACTTTAAAACTGGTTTTATCAGTAGAAGAGAAACGATGAGATTTAAGCCAAAAGCAACAACGGGCAAATATTTAACTCCTTTTTTCCACCAGGGAGAAAGTACAGCGATAAGAAACGCAAAAGAAAGCGGAATTGCAATGAGTAATATAGGATTAGCAAAGTTCACCATTTCAAACTCCTTATCTTTTTTATATCAAGCGTCCCGTAGTGCCTGTAAAGAAGCACAACAAACGCTGCGGCAAGTGCAACTTCTGAAGCACCAATCACAATTGCCGTAAGCGTTAGTGCTTGAGGCACAGGATCAACCATCTTCACCGCCTTACCCAGCACCGCAGGGGAAAAAATCGGAGCGGTACCACCTTTCACATACCCTATACTAACAATTAAAAGATTTGTTCCGGAAGCAATAAGGTCAAGACCTATTAAAATCTTTATCAGGTTCTTCTTTATTATGATTGCGTAAATTCCTATTGCGATAAGAAGAAACGCACCAACATAGTAAATCATTTTTCACCTCCGGCACAGATTGCTTCACACATCATATCGTCCACAATTCCAGCAAATTCAGATGCAACCTTAAATCCAATTGCAATGTAGATTATTGGAAGGATTCCGGCACTGAAAATCATGTTAAGTTCACCTTTTGGGAGAAAGTTGAAAAGAAAAGAGTTTCCCTTTGTTAGAAGCCCGAAGAGTCCAAGTCCAACAAAAACGAGACCAGCCAAACCTTCTGCAATCGCAAGTTTGTTTCTATTCACTCTTTCTCCAGGATAAGCGAGATAAAGCAGAAGGAATCCAGATGCGATAATTGCACCTCCCTGAAAACCTCCACCCGGAGTAAGATGTCCATGAATGAATATATATGATCCGAAGAGAAGAATGAACGGGAAAATAATTCTTGAACCAACACGGACAATGAAATTTGGATAAACTTGCTTCTCTCTTTTTTTCTTATCCTCTTCCAGCACGTAAAAGAGGATTGCAACACCAGCTGCAGCAGCAAACAACACAGAAACTTCGCCAAGTGTGTCAAATCCCCTGTAGTCCAATGTAACAGCAGTTACAACATTTGCCGCACCGGTCTGTTTTATATCATTCTGTAAATAATATTTGCCCACTGCCATTTTATTCTTTCCAAACGGGAAAGCAGCAAAGAAAAGGATCAATGCGGCAACTATAATTCCGAGAAAAATCCCGTATGTAATTTTCCGAATCATTTTTCTCTCCTTTCCGTTTTTCTTACAACGATAATGTAGATTGCCATCGTTAAAGCCGCACCAATGCTTGCTTCTGCCATTGCAACATCAGGAGCCTGAAGGAACAGAAAGAGAAGTGATATAACAAGGCTAACAGCGCCCATAGCAACGACAGCTGCAATAAGATCCTTTACCTGAATGGAAAGAATCGCAAGTACTATCATTACGATTATGAGAATCCAGGATGCGTAAATCATTTTTGTTCCTCCTTTTCTTCCTCTTCTTCAAAAAACTCTTTACCTTTATCCACAGCAGTTCTTTTATCGAGAGGAACTCCACTTTTGTATCCAGCCCGCATAAGTGCACTGGAACTAACAGGTGCAGTGAGAAGAATAAAGAGAGCAACTACAAGGCATTTGACAAACCATTGAGGATACAGCACACCAACACCAATAACAGAAGAAAGCGCACCCAATGTAGTTGATTTCGTCGAAGCCTGCATCCTTGTGTAAAGGTCGGGAAGTCTAATTAAACCAAATGCCCCAAGAAAGAGAAAAGCGGCTCCAAAATACAAAAGAAAGTAACCAATAATTTCCCTTACCATAATTAAAACCCCCTCTCGATAAACCTTGCTATCACCAGAACACCAACAAAAGCAAGTAAGCCATAAACAAGCGCAACGTCAATGTAAATGTAACGTCCAAAAATCATCGCAAAAAATACAAACAAAGCAATCGTAACAGTCGTTAAAACATCAAGCCCTACAACTCTGTTTGTAACATCAGGGCCTACGATCATTCGCACGATTGCAAGAATAATTGCTACAGAAACAACGATCAGATAGATAAGGTTTAACGTACTCATCCGAAAATCTCCTTCAAAAATTTTTCAAACCGCCCGCCAATTTCACGGGTTGCACCGTCCAGAGTTTCATCTTTTACATAGATCCAATGAACGAGAAGTTTGTCGTCTTTAACATCCATCGTGAGCGTTCCCGGGGTAAGAGTAATAGAGTTAGCAAGTGCAAGTTTTCCTACATCAGTTTTTAGATCTGTATGGATCTCTACAATGCCCGGTTTTATAGGCATCTCTGGAGAAAGTACTCTGTAAGCCATGTCAAAATTTGCAAGTATCATTTCCCATAAATAGTAAGGAATATAAATTAGTAAATACCACAATCTCCTGGGGGAGAGGTTTCTTAGGCCGTGCTCAGAAAGGTAATCATAAGTCCCAAGTGCTACAAGAAGAGATACAACAAGCCCAACTAAAAGTTCATCGATACGAAATGTAGAAGTAAGTAAGATCCATGAAATATACAACACGACTACGGTAAAAATGTACCTGTTAAATTTTCCCGCCTTTTCCATTTTCCACCACCTTTCAATCAAATTGGATAATACACAGTAATTTTAACTCTTTATAAGTCTTAGTCAAGGGAATTTTTTAACATACAAATAATTAGTGAATTAAATAAAATGCGTATTCAACAAGAATGGTTGGCAATTTTACGTTAATGAAAAAGCATTACAATTTTAAAGAAGTCAGCATAAACAATAAATTGTGTATATTTTACCTAAATAAGTGAAATTTTTCTAAAATGCTATTGACAAATATAAAATTTTCAATATAATGAATTGTGATGAAAGAGAACAAAAATAAATTTGAAACTATGCAGGATTGTGTAAAAATTGCAAATTATTTGAATGCATTTGCAAATGAGAAAAGAATCTCTATCGTTTGCTTGTTAAAAAATAGAGAAATGACAGTTACCGAAATTGCAAATGCGTTAGATATGCCTCAATCTTCGGTTTCAATAAACCTTGAAAAGCTGTATTTAAAAGAAATAGTTTGCAGAACAAGGAAAGGAAAATTTGTATATTACAGTTTAAATTCGAACACAGTAAAAATGATTGTACGAAAATTAAACGAACTTTTTTAAAATAAAATTATAAGGAGGCGATAAGTATGGCACCATTAGAAGCTGACATGAAGCATTACCTTGAACAATTCCAGGACCTGCTTAAAAAGGCAGGAGAAGCTGAACCCGGGTACGCAAAAGCCCTTATGGAATTTGTGAAACAGGCAGAAAAACCAGGAGCACTTTCAACCAAAACAAAGGAACTCATCTCTATTGCTCTTGGAGTAACAGCACATTGCCCGTTCTGTATTGCATTCCACGTAAGCAATGCCATCAAAGAAGGCGCTACAAAACAGGAAATTCTTGAAGCAGGGCTCGTAGCCGGACTGATGGGTGGAGGTCCCGCAGTTGCATACCTCAGATATGTAATAGACGCCTGCGACCAGTTCGGAGCAAAGTAAAAGATTAAGGCAGGAGAGTAAGCCTCTCTTCGGAGAGGCTTACTTTTTTGCAAATGTTTTGCTACACTTAATCGGAGGTGAACAAAATGGAAGAATTCGACGTAGCGATAATAGGTTCCGGATCAGCAGGATACGTTTCAGCAATTAGAGCTGCAGACCTTGGAAAAAAAGTCGTTGTAATAGAACATAGAGAAATCGGTGGGACATGCCTCAACAGAGGTTGCATACCCACAAAGGCGCTTTTAAAAGTCGCTGAGGTTTATGAAACAATTAAAAACTCGAAAACATTCGGAATAAGTGTTGATACCGTTTCATACGATCCAGAAGCGATACAGAGAAGAAAGCAAGCAGTAGTAAAGAGGCTCGTGTCTGGAATAGAATTCTTGTTCAAATCGCGTAAAATTACAGTAAAAAAAGGAACTGGAAAACTACTCGACGAACACACAGTTGAAATTTCAACCGGCGAAACTGTGAAAGCAAAGGATATTGTAGTTGCAACAGGTTCTGAACCAGCACTGATACCGGTGTTTAAAATAGATCACAAAAACGTACTGACAAGCGATGACGCCTTGAACCTTACAAACTTGCCAGAAGATATCCTCATCGTAGGGGCAGGTGCAATTGGCACCGAATTTGCAACTTTTCTTTCCGCATTTGGAGTAAAAGTAACAATTGTGGAAATGATGCCACAGGTTGTTCCAACTTTGAAAGATAAAAAACTTGCAGGAATGATCCAGAGGCTGCTCGAGAAACGGGGCGTTAAAATTCTTACAGGAACCAAAATTGAAAATATAGACGTTGTAAAAGATGGAGAAGTAGTATCAACATTAAGCAACGGAGAAGAAATCCACACAGAAAAAGTGCTCGTATCGATAGGAAGAAAACTTAACTCTGAAAATATAGGGCTTGAAAATCTTGGAATAAAAACTGAGAGAGGAAAAATTATAGTTAACGAGTATTTAAGAACAAATGTTCCCAACATATACGCAATAGGAGATGTAACAGGAGGATTACTGCTTGCTCACAAAGCAATGAAAGAAGGAGAAACAGCAGCAGAGATTATCGCTGGACTTGACAGGAAAATGGATTACAGAGTGGTGCCATGGGCAATATTTACAACACCAGAAATTGCAGCAGTAGGCCTTACAGAAGAAGAAGCAAAAGAAAAAGGATATGAAGTTAAAACAGGTGAATTCCCATTTACAGCAAACGGAAAAGCAGTTTCAATGAATGCAACTGACGGAGAAGTAAAAATTGTTGCCAGAAAAGACACCGAAGAAATAATAGGAGCACAGATTATCGGACCTGAGGCTTCAGTGATGATTGCTGAACTTGCACTTGCCGTGGAAAAGAAACTCAGCCTGAGGGATGTGGCAGACACAATCCACACGCACCCCACACTTGCTGAAGCAACAATGGAAGCAGCAAAAGATGCGCTTGGAGAAGTAATACATATGGTAAGGAGGTAAAAATGTCTGAAAAGAAAGAACTTGAAGGCATAATAGCAGAGATAGAAAACGGAGTTGCATTTCTGTACCTTAGTACAGATAAAGCAAACGACCTTTCAGATGCAAGTTTTGTGGAACTTCCCGAAGTGGGGAAAAAGATAAACGAAGGAGAACAGTTTGCAAGTGTGGAGACTGCAAAATCTGTTGAGGCTCTGAAAAGCCCTGTTTCAGGCACAGTAGAAAAGATTGCAGAAGATCTCAAAAACTCTCCACAGAACATAACAGAAAAAACGTCGAAAGATAATTTTATTATAACCATCAAACTCTAAAAAGCAGCCAGCCTTCGCATACTATTAAAATACCGCCTGCATATTTTTATGCAGGCGGAACTATTTAAATAAGTTTGCATTCAGATCTGCTCAGAAATAAATTATATCAAAGCGCAACATTCTTCTTTAATGATAATTTTTTCTCTGGAACTTTTCACCTTTTCAATGAGCGGTTTTGAAGGTTTTACAAATCCCTTCACACCGTTTTCATATGCAATAAGATCGAGTTTTTCTCTATAAGCGCCAAAAGGACGCATGCAACCGAGAAACATAGTGGTTCTTGTGAGTCTTCTTCTTGCTTTGTCTAAAACTTCTTTCACTCCATCAAGCGGCGGAGGAGGACAATTTTCAAAAGGTGTACCTCTCGTGGGAATAAACACATCAATAACAAGCAGAGTGGGTTTTAGATACGCAAGTTCAGAAATTGTATCAAAATCACCTTTCGTTATCTTTCCACAGTTTAACCCTATCGTAAAATGAGGTACAACCCTGGAAGAAGGATAACCTTCCTCGTTTTCTATTCTCCCGCCAATAATCCTCCTCATCAGCAGGTATGTTTTTTCATAATCTTCCTTCGTTTTATCCAATAAGCCGTAAACGTTTTTTATCACTTCGTCATCATATATAAAATCAAATGAAACTCTTGAAACAAAAGGTTTTATTTTCAAAATTTCGTCTCTATCAAGAAGCCCGGTGTGAAAATTCAGTTTAAGCCCACTTTTGTAAAGTTTCTTAATGAAACGAAGATTTTGAACAACAGGAACTTTGCCTTCTTTTGTAGAACCCCCACTCACAAGTACACTTTTATAATACCCTGGTTTTGATTGTAATAACTTTAACGTTTGTTCTTTTGTAAGCATTCCTTTGAGATACTGAGCATTACAATGTTTGCATTTTAACTCACAACGCGTACCTGTAAGAGACATTGCAATTGTGCGACCTGATGGATAAAAAAAGAAAATCATTCTTTATGCCTCTGTGGAACAGGGCAGGCATTAGAAAACGTAACAATAAGAACAAGATGTCTGTTTTCACCCACTTTCTCCATAACTAATCGCATTGCAGCAAACACCTTTTCTGAATCACCGTAAGTAATGCTACTCATACTTCCTTCTTCTACCGGTAAACCAAAAGATTTTATAATTTCAACGGCTTCATTTATTGCAGGTGAGAGTTTATTCTCCCTTAAAGGATAAATTGAAAACTGTGCTTCAACAAACATTTTTCACTCCTTTCCCGACGAGCAATGCCCCAAACGGTTTTAAATATTTTCTGCCAAAATTTTCTAATCCGCCTGCATGGTTCAAAATCATTTTTGGAGGATGAGGGGGAAAGAAAATAGAAGAGGAAACTTCAACATTACTGAGATGTTTGGAAAGAAGTCGTAAAAGTTCCCAATACGTATAGAAATGCGCATTTTTAAATACTGTTTCCTTAAACAACCCTTTGATCCTCCTTTCAATTCCGTAAAACGAGAGTAGATTCAACGCAGCAACAATTACTCTCCCTCTGCATTTTGCAACACGTTTCATTTCAGAAACAAATTTATCTGGTGACTTTGAAAACTCAATGGAAGTCATTGCAAGGACAATATCAAAAGAGTTATCCTCAAACGGAATGTTTTCGCCTGTGCCAACTTTTACAGAAAATCCTCTCTGTTCCGCTATTTTAAGCATCTCCTCAGAAGGATCTATACCAAAAACTTCAACTCCTCGCTTAGCAAACTCAACTGCAAAAAGCCCGGTACCTATACCAACTTCAAGCATCTTTTCTCCGGAAGAAGGCTCTGCAAAATCCAACAAAAGGCTTAACTCTAACTCCTTCACTTTTCTGCCTTCTTCTGTCTCAAACCACCCGTCGTATTCGTTAGCAAACCTATCAAAAATTGCTTTTTCCTTCATTTGTTAAATTATATCCCATACACACCTATTTACAATATGTCAAAAATCGCATTAATATTTTTTATTCAATTTATAAAATTTATTGAAGTGATTTTAGTGGTTATTATAAAATAATTATCTGCTAAATATGGCAGTTATACTCTTGACAAATAATTGATTTATTTTTAT
Source organism: uncultured Caldisericales bacterium (assembly GCA_964465465.1). Classification (GTDB taxonomy): domain Bacteria; phylum Caldisericota; class Caldisericia; order Caldisericales; family Caldisericaceae; genus AUK232. The sequence continues at coordinate 23,303 of CAYXJW010000050.1, read as the reverse complement.
AATAATTAAAAATATGTATTACAAAAATTCAACGGAGGTATAAAAAGTAAATGGCAAAAATCAAAGCAGAAGAATTAAAGCAAAAATATCAGCGAATGCTGAATACTTTTGTAAGAGAAAAATGGGAAGAGATTCCCTCAGAAATTGAAGTAAAGTTTAAAAACCTGAAATTATGGGGTTTTGACTTAATTTCAGGTTTAAAAGGTGGAGTGCAATCGTTCTTTGTTGCAAACGAAGACGATATGCGCAAGCAAGGAGACGTATACGAAGAGGAAGGAGAAACATTTGAAGTACATGAAATCTTAAAAACTATTCCAAAAGGAGCAAAACTTCTCGTAAGAGTCAGTCTGGAAGAGAGAAGAGGGGTAATTCGCGCCTATTACAAATCTGAAAATGGAGAAGAAACTCTTCTCTTTACGCTACCTGCAGCAGATCTACTGCTCGTTTACTTTAAAAAAAGAGGATATGGCAAACTTCTTGAATCGTTCCATGCCTGTGGATTGACAACTGAATTTATCAGCAAAAGGGGAGATCAAGGACGCGCAATGGAGTTCGAAAAACTTCCTCTAAAAATGCGTAGAGTTATGCGCGAAGCATGGGATATTATCCGTAAAAAAACAAAAACAGGTAGGTTTACACTTGCTTATTTTGGAAAAAACAAAGATGGAGACGATAGATACATTATAACATGGCTCGTGCCAACTATATATCTATTTGATAGTGAAATAGCAGAGAGGATTGATAAACTCCTCGCAACCGTGAAATAGGAGGTGATAATATGATTATTAGAAAAGAACATGCAATTCTATTAAAAAAACTTTTCAAAGAGCAAAATGAAAACAAACCATATACAGAACTTACAGGGGCTAACACTCCAATTATGCTTGAACTTGAACGTGCAGAACTCGTGAGACAGCAAACACCAGTAAGGTGGGTTTTAACATATGCAGGAACAGAAGTTGCAAGAATTCTTGAAGAACTGTACAGGCAGGGTTCTACCCCTTACTCAGAAGACGAGAAAGAAACAAACAGTAGCACAGTAATAAGGAAAAGTGTGGGGCTTGATGCTCCAGAAAAATGGCCCGATGATTTCAGATGGATTGGAAGCGAAATCATCGCAATGCTTGACGCAGCAAACAAGGCAGGCCGTGTTGGACCAAAAAGTGAAGAAGCACTTATTTCCAGAGGGCTTGCGTTGAGAATTTACGATAGAGAAAAGAAAAGAGAAGAGGTAATTTTAAGTGAAGCAGGCCAGGAAATTCTTGATATCTATCAAAACGCACACCCAAGACTCATAATCGATTCAGAACTTGCTGAATTTATAAGAAAAGCACCTACTGGGCCTGCACCTTCCGATAAACTTCCATTGGGTTCCCATGAGGAGCATCTTCTTGAAGCAATGAGACTCATTGCTTACAGCGTGCCATCATCAGATATTGTTTCCTTTACTGCACTTGGTCAGGCAGTAAAACACGCACTTGAGAGCGGAGGATTTGGAGAGGGAGCCGTATTTTCTGAAGAAATTATGTGGAACATTGCACACCTTGCTGATGGAGAAAAGGTATCAGAAGAAGCACTTGCAGAATTGCAATCACTTGCATATGCAGATAGCAATGGAGATCTTTTACCCGCAGGAGAATGGGCACTTGAAGCATTCAGAATCTGGCACGATGGCCCAAGAAAAGATGTGTGGACCATTGCAATTGAATCAGAAGAAGCAGAAGTACTTCAAACAATAGAAATGCTCACAGAAAAGTATGAAAATGTGAAAAACGAAAACGAACTTCCCACATTCGCAAATATCAGAAGGGAAATGATCGACAGAAAGATAAAAGAATACAAGAAAATCCTTGATAGGTATGGGAGAAAGATAAAAGAAATTCCAGAGAAGTTCCGCAGAATTGCAGAGCAATTCTCTGAAGCAAAAGATCTTTCAAAGTGGTATGACGATAATTTCTTCCTCAGGGAAGCACTTTACAGCCTTGAATCGTTTGATATGATAAAAAGCGTAAAAGAAGAAAAGACTGGAAAAGAAATCTTTATATTAACGGAAATCGGTAAAAAAGTTCTTAACGATCAGAAGGAAAACAAGAGAGACATTTCATCAACAGCAGTAAAATCTATAACGATGACAAGAAAAATGTTCTCCTCGCCAGCAATCGATTGGTTCGAACAGGCAAAAGAGGCAAATCTTATAGGCACTGCTGAACCGACAAAGAGCGGATATCTGTATGCAACACTTGCAGAAACAATAAGAAGAAAACCTCATATTACAAAGTTTGAGCTGGAAGTGTTCCACGTAATACCAGCACGAGGGATTTTTGAAGAGGATCTCTATGCAGAAATGGAAAGAAGAAAAGAGAGCAAAGAGCGTGTAAAATGGGCTCTTGAAAAACTCGAAGCAAGGCATCTTATTGAAATACTCCCGGATGGCAACATCGTAGAAACAGAGGCGGGCGAAAAATTCGATAGTGCCCTTTCTGGAGCGCCAGAAGGATTGGGTAATCCAATTACTCCTGTTATTTACAGAGTACTTGAAGCATTAAAGAAAGTGGGAACGCTTTACGTAAAAGAAAAGAAGGTAAGAATTTTGCCAAGAAACATAAAGGAAGCACTTAAACTGAGTGAATTGAGTGAAGAGGCATTTGAAGATGCACTAAAAGTAGCAAAAGTTGCAGGATTCGTAGGTAAAAATTCAATAACAACTGCAGGCCTTATGATACTTGAAGCAACAGAAATGATAAATCCATCCGAGAAAGAAGTAATTTCAGGATTCGTTAGTTAAAAAAAGGCGCCTTAAGGCGCCTTTTTACTCTCTCGCAGAATACTCCACTATGAGCGATCCGTCCTTTAATCTCTTTTTGGAGATGCGGGGCTTTACTCCAGTGAGTTTATTGAAAATTCCAGCAATAACACCGGTTGAAAATTTCAATTCCCCATCTTTTCCTGAAAGTTTTGCGCTTTCAGTTTCAAAATCGTTGTAAGTAATTGTTTGCAAATACGGTTTTTCAAAGTCGAATTCTTCAATTTTATTTACACTCCAACCTGCATGAACTGCACCAAATGCAAAGACAATTGGAAGAACTCCTTCTTTTGGAACCCCCATTTCAAGGTATCTCTCAGCAACTTTTTCTCCATACGCATAACCAAACCAGTAGATGAACTCCTTTGCTATAGGTCCCACAATCTCCTCAGTTACTTTTACCATAAAAGCAGGAAAATAACTTACATCCATCAGAACCCACCTTCTACCAGCAAGAATAATTTTCCCTTCCTCATTTGCAAGAGGCAGGTCTTTGATTCCAAATTTTTCAGAAAGAAGTTCCCTGTAGGAACGCACAATCCCCCTGATTTGTTCTTCGTTTTCCATTTTCTCCCTCCATATCTAATCTGTTAGATTATACAACACCAGGGTAAACAGTAAAAATTATTTTTCAAAAATTTTTATTTCATTTCACATTTTATTCACATTTCGTATTATAAAATTAGTGGTGAATCAAAAAAATCACCCCTCACACATTCATTAATCAGATCAATCAAGGGCTGCGTTTTCCTCCTCCTTTTTCGCAGCCCTTTCTCTTTTTGCTAAATTTTCTATGGAATAAATGTGTAGTATAATAAGAAAAAACACAGGGGGTGTTAAATGAAAAAGAAAGGTATCTTTGCAATTTTCTTAACTGCATGTATATTTCTATTCTCCTGCGCACCAAAACCTTTAACGCTCACAAATCAGGACAACGGAAAAGAGATCAATGTAAAAAAAGGAACTAAAATTCTGATAAAGTTACCCTCCAATCCAACTACAGGTTTCGATTGGTATGTAGAAAAACTTCCTGATAACATCGAGGCGATTGGTGCTAAAACATACATAAGTTCCAATTCAGATAAAAATGTTGTAGGAGCAGGTGGTATCACTGAATTCACATTCAAAGCAGTAAAAAGTGGAGAGGGAACACTTGTTCTTATATATAAGAGAAATTGGGAAGGAGTATCATCAGAAAATCAGCAATTTGAAATAAAGATAAACGTTCAATAAGGAGGCATTGCCAATGAAAAGAGTTATCAGGGCACCGAGAGGCACTGAGCTTCACTGCAAAGGTTGGGGGCAGGAAGCAGCAATGAGAATGCTTATGAACAACCTCGACCCGGAGGTTGCGGGAGATCCTGAACATCTCATTGTTTATGGAGGTTCAGGCAAGGCAGCAAGGAATTGGGAAGCGTTTGATGCCATCGTAAAAACATTGCAAGAACTGGAAAACGATGAAACACTCGTCGTTCAATCTGGAAAACCGGTAGCCGTTTTCAAAACACATGAGTATGCGCCACGTGTTCTTATCTCCAATTCGGTAATTGTACCCCACTGGGCAAACTGGGACTATTTCCACAAATTGGAAGCAATGGGACTTACAATGTACGGGCAAATGACAGCAGGTAGCTGGATTTACATAGGAACCCAGGGAATTTTGCAAGGAGATTATGAAACATACGCAGCAGCCGCTAAAAAAGCATTTGGAAGTGATGATTTAAGTGGAAGAATTTTACTAACAGCAGGTCTTGGTGAAATGGGAGGTGCACAACCACTTGCAGTAACGATGCTTCACGGAGTAGCCCTCGTCGTAGAAATCGACCCGGAAAGAATAAAAAGAAGGATAGAAACAAAATATCTTGACACATGGACAGACAATCTTGATAAAGCACTTGAAATGGCAATGGAAGCAAAAAACAAAAAAGAACCTCTATCAATAGGTGTTCTTGGGAATGCAGCAGAAATTTACCCGGAACTTTTGCGCAGAGGTTTTATGCCAGATATCGTAACAGATCAGACATCTGCACACGATCCAATGACGTATTATCCCAGCGGAATGACACTGGAAGAAGCAAGAAAACTCCGCAATAAAAATCCAGACGAATTCAAGAAAAGAGCGCTTGAATCAATGATAAAACATATGGAAGCAATGGTAGAGTACAGGAGAAAGGGTGTTGTCACATTCGTGTACGGAAACAACATAAGAGGACAAACATACGCAGCAGGTTATAAAGATGCTTTCGAAGTACCAGGATACGTTCCTGCCTACATTAGAGACCTTTTCTCCGAAGGAAAAGGACCTTTCAGATGGGTAGCCCTTTCCGGTGATCCGGAAGATATCTACATCACCGATGAGGTGGTGAAAAAGGAGTTTGCGTATGATAAACACCTCGTAAACTGGATAGAACTTGCACATGAGAAGGTAAAATTTCAGGGACTTCCTGCACGAATCTGCTGGCTGGGATATGGAGAAAGGGCACACTTTGGAGCGATAATAAATGACCTTGTTAAAAAAGGAAAAATAAAAGCGCCAATCGTGATAGGAAGAGATCACCACGACACAGGATCAGTTGCTTCACCCAACAGAGAAACTGAGAAAATGAAAGATGGCTCAGATGCAATTGGTGATTGGCCAGTTTTGAATGCAATGCTTAACGTAGCAAACGGAGCAACATGGGTTTCTTTCCATCACGGAGGAGGCGTAGGTATTGGATATTCATTGCACGCAGGAATGGTTATTGTTGCCGATGGAACTGATGACGCCGCAAAGAGATTGGAAAGAGTGTTAACCGCAGATCCAGGGCTTGGAGTCGTTCGCCATGCAGATGCAGGATATAAAATCGCAAGGGACTTTGCAAAAAAGAACGGCATAAAAATGCCGATGGAAAAGTAAAAACTTTTTGTTTATTCATACACACCCCGCAGATTTCTCTGCGGGGTTTTTAACTCGAACATAAAAAACTTGACAACAGTATTCATAATGATAAAATTTTATTGAAAGATATAAAATAGGGGGTGCAAATCAGGATAATTGTTGAAAAGTCTTCATGTTTTTTATTATTCAAACAAAGGGGGTGCTTTATGAAAATCAGAAAAATTATATTATTCATTGTGATTTTCACGGTTTTTTTATCAGTTTTTTCCGCAACGTCAATTGCTGAAAATTCTCCAGAGTGGCCATTCTTCCACTTTAATTTAAGGCATTCAGGTAAAGTCTCTTACTCCACGGCAAACAACAACGGAATGCTTCTGTGGAAGACGCAACTCGGCGGAAAGGTGGATATTGCATCACCCGTTATAGGGGCTGACGGAACAATCTATATAGGTTCAACTGATCATTACCTCTACGCAGTTGGAAAAGATGGAAAGATAAAATGGCAGTATGAAGCGCACGGCACTATTCACTCAACACCAGCAGTCTCAGGCGATGGAACGGTATGCTTTTCAGCAGAAGATGGAAGACTGTATTTTCTGAACAAAAATGGAACTTTAAGATGGGAAACAAAACCTTTAAACATAACAAGTTCATCGCCAGTTATTCTCCCGGACGGAACAATTATAGTGGGAGCACACAACAACTATATCTACGCATTCAGCAAGAACGGTACAGTAAAGTGGAAATACAAACCTGCAACTTCTGGAATTATCTCTTCACCAGCAGTGGGACCTGACGGAACAATTTACGTTACATCACTTGACCACCATATCTATGCATTCACGAAACATGGTTCTTTGAAATGGAAATTTCTTTCAGGATATATGATTTCATCATCACCAGCAGTGAGCCTCGATGGGACAATTTATTTTGGATGCAGAGACTACTACCTGTACGCACTAACACCAAACGCACTACTAAAGTGGAAATTTAAAACGAGTGGAGTAATCGATTACTCAACACCTGCAATAGACGAGGCAAGAAACACGGTGTACATAGGTTCAAGAGATGGATATTTGTATGCAATAAAAACTGACGGCACAATTGAATGGAAGTTCAAAACAGATGGCCCAATATATTCATCACCAGTTGTATCCGCAGAAGGGACAATTTTCATAGGCTCAAAAGATGGATATCTGTATGCTGTAAATCCCGATGGATCCTTGAAGTGGAAGTTTAAAACTGACAAAGAAATAACTTCTTCGCCTGCGATTGGAAAAGATGGCGTTGTTTACATAGCAACAACAGGCGGGTATCTTTACGCCATTGGAAAAAGGAGTGAGAAAGGAAAAATTGAAATTGTTATGTATCCGGGAAATCCGTATATGACAGTAAACGGAGTTAAAAAGGAAATTGATCCGGGAAGAGGAACAAAGCCTGTTATTATTCCAAAGTGGGGAAGAACAGTTGTACCTATCCGTGCAATAGTTGAAGCATTGGGAGGTACAATAGAATGGGACGGAGTTGCAAGGAAGGTTACAATTAAGTTTAACGGAAATATAATAGAACTCTGGATAGATAATCCAGAGGCAAGGGTTAACGGAAAAGGAAAATGGATTGATGAAAATAATCACGACGTACGTCCAATTATAGTAAACGATAGAACAATGCTTCCATTACGATTTGTCGTGGAGAATCTCGGATGCAGAGTGGAGTGGGAGCCTAAAACAAGGAAAATCACAATTATATACATACCGTAAAATTTAAAAACCTTACTCTTCTTATGGGGGCATTTTGCTGCCCCCGTTTTTTAATTATTAGTGGAATGATTATAATAAACACAGGAGGTAAAGACGGTATGGATATAAAAAGAGCAATTGTAATAGTATTGGATAGCGTAGGTGCTGGTGAGGCAGAAGACGCAAAAGAATATGGAGATTGGGGAGCAAACACGCTCCTTCACACACTCCAATACAACCCAAACATCCATCTCACCAATATGGAAAAACTCGGTTTGAGAGGCTTACTTTTCGGAGAAAAAGGGAATTACACCGCAGCGTACGGAAGAATGCGCGAGCAGTCAAAGGGAAAGGATTCGACAAGTGGACACTGGGAAATGATGGGCATAATACTTAAAAAACCTTTCCCTACATACCCTCACGGATTCCCAAAAGAAATGATAGAAAAATTTGAAAAACTCATCGGTAGAAAAGTGCTGGGCAATAAACCTGCATCAGGTACTGAAATAATAAAGGAACTCTATGAAGAACACGTAAAAACAGGATATCCCATAGTTTATACATCGGCTGATTCGGTATTTCAGATTGCAGCACACAAAGATGTTATACCATTAGAAGAACTGTACAAAATGTGTGAGATTGCAAGAAATGAAGTATGTGTCGGTGAAAATGCAGTTGCAAGAGTTATTGCAAGGCCATTTGTTGGAGATCTTGAACACGGATTGGTGCGCACACCCGAAAGAAGGGATTACTCACTTCCACCAGTCGGAAAAACAGTACTTGATACGATGAAGGCAAGCGGAAGAGAAGTTGTAGGTGTTGGGAAAATTCACGATTTATTTGCAGGAGTTGGTCTTACAAAGAGCATCCACACGGATAACAACATAGACGGAATAATAAAAACGATTGATCTTATTAAAGAAGATTTTGAAGGCCTCCTGTTCACAAACCTTGTGGAATTTGATTCACACTGGGGACACAGAAGAAACTTTGTTGCATACGGAAACGGCCTTCAAGATTTTGATGATGCCCTTCCCGACATTCTCGGTAATATGAAAGAAACAGATGTGCTATTCATAACAGCAGACCATGGATGCGACCCAACGTTTAAGGCGCACACAGATCACACGAGGGAATTTGTTCCAATCATTGCATACGGAAAACATTTCAAACAGAACTACTACCTTGGATTGAGAAATTCCTTCTCTGATATGGGCGATACGATCTCTGAAATTTTCGGGCTTGAACACCTAAACGGTACGAGTTTTCTGAAAGAGATTTACATTTAATGGCCTGGAAACTTCTCGAAAATGTCCTGAAACTTGAAGAAAAAAAGGGATTTACTGATAGGGCTGTAAGTGGCGGCATCGAGAAGTTTATTGAAAAGAATATTGATAAGGCTCCGCTGAATTCCAGACAAAAGGAAAAAATGCGGAGCCTTTTTAAGGGATATTCGACACTATCAATAAAAGAGCGAAAAAGCCGGGTTTCACAGGCGCTTTACGTGATGCTTGGAAAAGGAAACGATGCGTTTATAAAAACTTCTGAAAAATTTATCCCAATTTCTGAAACATTCATTCCAGTTCAATACGTAAAAGGTGTGGGACCGAAACTTGCAAAGGTGTTCAAAAAACTCGGAATTGTTGAAGCATATGACCTCTTATACTATTTTCCTCGCGACTATCTGGACCTCTCACACACGACAAAAATTGCATACCTGAGAAATGGAGAGCGTTTTACCGTTCAAGGTAAAGTCGTGCGTATCGTAGAGAAAAAAACACGAATAAAACTCATCGTGGTTACAATCACAGATAAAACTGGATACCTCAATGCTGTCTGGTTTAACCAACCGTACCTCAAAGACGTTTTTAAGGAGGGGCAGGAGGTTGTTTTCTCTGGAAAAGTCCAATTTTCTTATGGAAAATGGGAAATGCCATCACCTGAATACGAGATCGCATACGAAGGAAGGGAATTTATCCATACGAAGCGTATTATTCCAATATACCCACTGACACAGGGCTTGTCGGAAAAAGTTTTGAGAAACAAGATTAAAACGGTGCTTGATATCTACACTCCGCACATTCCAGATTATCTTCCATCAGAACTCATTGAAAAATATAGAATGTTTTCTCTCGGTGAGGCACTTCACAACATCCACTTCCCTGAAAGTTTCAAAAAGCTGGAAAAGGCGAAAGATAGATTAATCTTTGACGAACTCTTTATGCTTCAAATAGTTCTTGGTATGCGAAAAAAGAAGATAAAAACTCACAGAGGAATACAGATGAATGTGGGAGAAGAAACGATCAACGATTTTAAAAAACTCCTTCCGTTTGAGCCAACAAGCGCACAGAAATATGCAATGGAAGAAATTGCAAAAGATCTTTCATCTGGTAAACCTATGAACAGGCTACTCCACGGAGATGTTGGCTCTGGAAAAACAACGGTTGCTCTTTTTGCACTTTTTGCAGTGGTAAAAAATGGGTATCAAGGAGCAATGATGTCTCCAACAGAAATCCTTGCAAGACAAACATTCCACGTTGCAGAGGAAATTTTGGGCAAGGCAGGAATTAAAGTAGCATTACTCACATCAGGCACGAAAAAAAAGGAGAGAAACGAGATTCTGAAAAAAGTTGCAACCGGGGAGATAGATGTGCTTATAGGCACGCATGCCATAATTCAAGAAGACGTTAAATTTAACAACCTTGCTTTGAATGTGGTTGACGAACAGCACAGGTTCGGCGTAATGCAGAGAAGCGTATTAAGGGAAAAAGCAGAGTTTCCACACACTCTCGTTATGAGCGCTACTCCAATTCCACGAACTCTTGCACTGACACTTTACGGAGATCTCGACATATCACAAATCAGGGAGATGCCAAAAGGAAGAAAACCAGTTATTACAAAGGTTTATGCAGATAATTTTTCTGAACCGTATGCAATGCTTGTTAATGAACTCAAAAAAAAGCACAAAGGGTACGTTGTTTGCCCGCTCATTGAGGAGAGTGAAAGAAGTGAACTTCAATCCGTAACAGAAAAGGCAGAGGAATTAAAACGTACATACCTAAAAGGGTTTAAAGTAGGAATTTTACACGGAGGTCTATCTTCTGAAGAGAAAAAAAATATAATGGAAAAATTTAAATCCGGTGAAATTGACGTGATCGTTTCAACAACAGTAATTGAAGTAGGCGTAGATGTACCAGATGCCACCGTTATGATAATAGAAGATGCAGACCATTTTGGGCTCGCAACTCTTCACCAATTGAGAGGAAGGGTGGGAAGAGGAAACTTGCAATCTTACTGTTTTCTCCTGACAAAAAGCGCAAAGGAAGAATCTCTATCCAGATTGAGAGTTCTGGAACGCACAACAGATGGATTTGAAGTTTCAGAGGCAGATTTAAAACTCCGGGGCCCCGGAGAACTATTCGGGTTAAAACAGCACGGACTCCCGGAATTTAGAATAACGATGCTAACAAGAGAAAAAGACTTGAAAATTTTAGAAATTGCTCGGAAGGAAGCGGAAAATTTTGCACGGGGGGATTTAAAATGGGAAAAAGAAAAATATTCAGAATTTGTTAAAATAATAGAAAAGAAATTTGGTGAAAAGATTTCTTTAATTGAGGTGGCATAATGAGAATAGTTACAGGAAAATTTAAAGGCAAAGAAATTCTTTCCCCTCCTGCCGGTATAGAATTAAGGCCCACAAGTGATAAAGTAAGGGAGGCACTTTTCGATAGGATACGCCCATTTTTGAAAGATAAACTCTTTCTCGACCTGTACGCAGGATCTGGAGCGGTAGGAATTGAAGCGTTAAGTGAGGGGGCAAAGTTTGTTGCATTTGTTGAAAAAAGCCCGGTTTCACTTAGAACGCTCAAAAAGAACGTTGCGATGTTTGGCGTTAAAAAAGATATAACAATCATTAAAAAAGATGTTCTTTTGCTACTTAAAAATCCACAGAAACTTTTAGACAGGGTGAGCGAACCGTTTGATTTCGTTTTCCTTGATCCACCATTTCCACTCAAAATCGCAGGCAGAACAGTAGAACTATTAGCAAATTTTCCTCTGATTAAAGAAGGCACACTCATCATTGCAGAACATTGGAAAATAGAAGAATTAAAAGATAATTATTCTGGAAAATTCTTATTGAAAAAAACTAAGGAAAGGCGCTATGGAAAGGTAATGCTCTCATACTATTCAGTATCGGAAAAGTCAAAAAAAGCAGGAGAAGATAATTCTGAAACAGAATTACTCATATCTCACTAATTCCACCTGCCTTTCCAAAATTTGCAATTGCATAATATATTAAAAGAACAATTGCGGAAATCAAAATTGCACCGAAAAAGAGAGAGCCGTATTCACAGCAACATCTTTTGTGGATAAGCACGTCCAGGATGGTTTTTGCTGGTAAACGGTAAGGAAATTTCAGCGTATCGGGTTTTCACATAAACGGATATAAATTGAACAGGAAATCCAGGGTTTATATAGTCGTATTTTCCTAAAAGGTCCGCTCTGTAAAATGTTCTCGGGTACGCAAACGCAGTGGATATTACAAATGTAAGGCTTAACACAAAAACAAAAGCGATTCTTTTCAAAGATTCTTTTATTCCAATTTTGTAAACGTAAGTTTTTCTTTGGAATTTCAGTCTTAATATAAGGATCGTAAGAAGTGGGATAAACAGTATCAAAAAACCCACAAACAACCTCCAGAAAATAATCCCTGATCCTCCGCTCCTAAACGGACTCCCAAAGTAAAGATGCAGAGGAAACGGAATTCCATGAAGAAAATATTTAATATCTTCCAGTCTCGGCGTTCTGCCGTTTATGTAGAAAGGAATTGGCATCCCGAGAATGGGCTGCGTCGTGATGTATTTTACGGCATCCGCAGGACTTTGCGATGGTTTTAATGTTATAAGTTCTGGGATGAAGACGGTTAAAATGGCGATAGAAAATGATGCTACGGCAAGAGAGAGAATTTTAAGCAGGGTTTTACGCTCTTTGAAAACAGCCATTAAAATTGAGATTTTAATTTTCTTCATTGTTTCCTCCTTCTTAATTTTATTTTGTTTATGTATTCTTGCAAAGTTTGGCTTTTCGGTTGGAGAATTAGAAGGAAATTGTTTTTAGGGGAAAGTAGAGGTTCTGGAATTTATATAAAAGAGTTTTTCTTCTACTTGTTTTGTTTTTTGTTCAATACATTTATATTATATCATATCCTTTTTTGAAAGGCATTTTTCATATCTTTTTACTGTTTCTAATTTGATTAACAATTTTCATAAAATACTCTTTATGCGGTTTAATTGTATAATTCTATATTTATCTGTCAAGTAATCCAATCTTAAAGAATTTTTGAGAACATTTAGTACTACGTGGATAATACAAAGTTGCCGAAATAAATTTGGAATTAATTGGCAAAGATAATAAAATATAAAGGAAGTGGTAAATATGGAAATAATAAAACGAAAAGGAAATAAAATAAGATAGGCCATATAGAAAAGGAGAAAAAAACAAATGTTTAAAATAAAAGGAATCAAGCCTTATTATGAAAGTAAAAATTTTTTACTATATCTAGGAGACTCAATAGAGCTCTTAAGGAAGATCGATGAGGATACTTTTGATATGATTTTTGCCGATCCTCCTTATAACCTTTCCAATGGCGGATTTACCTGCCAAGCAGGCAAAAGAACAAGCGTGAATAAAGGTGAGTGGGATAAAAGCATGGGATTAAAAGAAGATTTTGATTTCCATTTGTCTTGGATAAAGGAAAGCAGAAAAGTCCTTAAACCATCCGGTACGATTTGGGTAAGTGGAACATATCATTCTATATATAAATGTGGTTATGCCTTACAACTTGCAGGTTTTAAAATTTTAAACGACATCTGTTGGTATAAACCAAACGCACCTCCAAATATTAGTTGCAGGTACTTTACAGCAAGCCATGAAACACTTATATGGGCGAAAAAAGATAAAAAGGCTAAGCACACTTTTAACTATGAACTAATGAAAAACGGCGATTGGCATAAAGATGATTTTATTAAAAAGGCAAACAAACAAATGCGTTCTGTGTGGGCAATAACTACTCCTAAACCGTTTGAAAAGAAATTTGGTAAACATCCCACGCAAAAGCCAGAAGCCCTACTAAAAAGAATTATATTAGCAAGTACAAATAGAGGTGATTTAATATTAGATCCGTTCACTGGAAGTTCTACTACAGGACTTATAGCGTATTTATATGGACGTAAATTTATAGGAATAGATAAAGAAAAAGAATATTTAGATTTATCAATTAAAAGATTTGAGGAACTAAAGAGAAACCTCAAAAACAAGGAACTTGTAACACTTAAGAAGGGGGACAAACAACATGAATAAAAAAAATAAAACATATGATTTTTTCAACACGTTAACCCCAGAAATCTTATCACCCAAGGACTATATAGAGTGGAATACGATTAACTCTAAGCTAAAGAAGTTACAGAAAGCAATTAAGTTATTAGAAACATCGTTACAACAATGGGACAAGAACGATCCGAAAAATGATTTAGCAAATCTACTCCATACTAATCCAGAGATCCTTAAAGTTCTGCAGCTCCTAATTGCTAACACTCCAAATGAAATATATTTCGACACCCCAGGGAAATATATACATTTCAAAGAAGATATTGAGAAAATCAAGAACGACAAAAACAGGGCCACGGAAGTAGCAGCAATATTTGTCGAAATGGGACTTGTCCAATTCCTGACACAAGCAAAAAGCATAGAAGATATTGTGAAAGGTGTTTTATTAGGATTAGAACCAAATGTAAGAAAAAACCGTAGAGGTAAAAAGCTTGAAGATGAGATGGAACACATAGTCAAAAACACAATAGACAAAATAAATAAAGAAAAGAATTTTAACTTGAGTTTTAAATCTCAAATGTATGTGAATTTAAGAAAAGGAAGAAAAAAAATCGACTATGTGATTATAAAAGATAATATTCCGGTAATAGGTATTGAGGTAAACTTTTATTCTACTTCTGGCTCAAAACCAAGCGAAGTATTAGAAAGAGCTTATCCCAATCTGGAACAAAGCTTAAAGGAAAAAAGTATAGGACTTATTGTAATAACTGACGGAAAGGGATGGAACAAGATGAAACCAGTCATCGAAACCGCATATAGTAAATTGAGATATTTAATGAACCTAAAAATGGCAAAACAGGATTATTTGAAAAAAGCAATATTAGAGATTTTGTCTTCTCAATCACAATAGAAAATTTTAGTATTCCACTGTTTAAGAGATACTTTAATGAAAGTTAAAGTATATAATATCGAGATCTATTTTAAACCAACTCAAAGAGTGCTTTTCAGTTTAAGTTATGTTGCAGTATAGTTCTCTATTGTTTCCTTGAATTCTTATATGTTATTAAGCAGGTTTGGGTATACAGTGCTTTCGTAACTTATACAACACATTGAAAAAACTGCAAATACCTGTAAAATGTTGGTATGGGATATCCAATAACAAGGCTTATAATTATTACATTTTTGCTTGTGTATACACTGTTTCTGTTGAGTTTGTTTGACAGTGAGCGCCTGTTTAAAGGAAGAGCAGCACTTGTTTTTCTCCTCGGGGCGCTAATGTTCGCATTTGTATATCTTATCCAAACGCCTCTCCAATCACGCATAGGGAACTGGGGATACATTTCCCGGGCAAACTATGTGTTAGGCATCATTTTACTTTCCCTTACTGCTGGTTTTTTGCAGGAAATCTTCAAAATCATACCAGCAATACTATTCGAAAAGGGAAACATCTTTATAGGTGCTGTATCCGGTGCAGGGTTCGGCTTTGTAGAAGCAATGATAATGTTGGTTCCTTCACAGCAGTTTGTAATAACAGAGATAGCAGAATGGCTTATTGTAATAGCATTCCAGATGGCTCTTACAGCCTTATTTGCATACGGAATTAAGAGAGGAAAGTTTATCTCTTACTATGCTCTTGTTTCCATTATCCACTCGGTATTAGAATTTTTCATTATCTCAGGAAGAATGAGACCTGAATTTTTGCTCTTAACAGACATTGTAATTCTCGTCATATCAATTCCGCTTTTCATTGTACCATTAAAGAAATACACAAAGGCTTATGATTAAAAAATTTGCTTTGGTTTTGTCTTTAATTATTCTTTTATCAATAACTGGTTGCAGAAGCAACGTACAAAACAATCTCCCTCCGTTAAAAGTAAGCGGAACTATGATTCCAAAAAATGGAACTGCAATTTATGAGATAACGGATAACGGAAAAAAGAAAGGAGAAGAAAAACTTTCCTTCAAAACTAAAAATGGCATAACTATAGTGAAAACAGATATTGCTCTAACAACGACGTATCTCGATGAAAAAACTCTTCTCCCTGAAAAAATCGAAGCAACATACACGGTGAACGGCATCCCATCGTACGTTAAAATTGTATTCGAAAATGGAAAGATCAGAGAAACTATTAAAAGAAATGAAAAAACAAAAACATTTAACCTGCCTATGAAAAATCATATGTATCCAGATGACGTTTTGCATTTTATTCTACAAGGCACAGATTTCAACTTTACAGAAGCATATATATACGATTTCTTTCCATACACATCGCTTGAAGTTCCCTGTGTTATAAAGAATGTCGGGAGAGAAAAGATTTCAATAAATGGCAAAAACGAAGAAACATATCACCTTGTAGCAGACTTCGGGAAAAAGAAACGCAACTATTGGATTTCAGTAAAAACCCCGCATCTTCTACTTAAAAGAGAAGAAAACGGGGTTTTGTTTACACTGCAAAGATTTTTAAAAAATTAGCGCTTAGCACTTCTCTTACGAATTAACTCAAGTAGAGCCTTTAACTTGTCTTGAGGTATTTTATTCACTCTACCAAGACTCTGAGCAACAAGAATCATCTCACATAAATTTTCAAGTTCTTCCATTCTCCTGAAAGCAGTTTCAAGCGTATCTCCCACAGTAATTGCACCGTGGTTTGAAAGAAGCGCTGCATTAAATTTACTTAATGCATCACTCACATTCTTTGCAAGTTCTTTTGAAGAAGTCACTTCATACGGAAGAACTGGAACTTCTCCAAGCACAACCGTCGACTCCTCGTGAATACCAGCAGGAATCTCTTTACCCGCTATGGCAAAGCCAGTTGCAAGTGGAGGATGCGCATGAATTATCGCATTTACATCTTCTCTTGTTTTGTAAATCAAAATATGAAAAAGCATCTCTGAAGAGGGTTTTCCGGTTCCCTCAAGAACGTTTCCCTTAAAATCCATCACAATAATATCCGAATATTGCAACTCATCTTTGGGAAGTCCTGAAGGAGTAATATAAATTACATCCTCATCTTTAACAGAGATATTTCCACCGTACCCTCCATTAAGCCGCCGTTCGTAAAGTCTTTTACCCATATTGGCAATTTCTTCTTTTATCAATCTCTTCATTTTGCACCCCTTTCCAATTAACTATAATATGCATAGATGAAAAATTTCAAAGTGGTTATAAGTAAAAGCATAGATCCTTTTTTCAACATTAAAACAGACGAGTATATGCTGAAACTCGCAGGAAACGGTATTATTCCTCCCACCGTGAGGTTTTATAAAAACAGCAAATCCGTGATTATAGGGAGGTTTCAATGTCCAGAAATGGAGATAGATGAAAAGTTCTGCAAAAGAAACGGTATCCCTGTAATAAGAAGAATAAGTGGCGGAGGTACAGTTTTTCACGATCAAGGGAATCTCAACATTGCAATTTACCTTCCAGAAAAATTTATGCCGGCACAGTATGTTTCGGAAAGTATGAAGGTATTTTCACAATGCATCGCAAACACACTCTCCATCTTAGGATTTCCTGCAGAAATCGATAAACACAATTCTGTACTTATTTCTGGCAGAAAAGTTTCAGGTTCAGCAGGTGCAAAAAAATTTGGTGGGTTTTTATTTCATGCAACACTTCTTCTAAATGCAGATAGAGAAACGATGAAAAAGGCACTGCATCCAAAAATCGCAGCAAAAACAAAAAAACGATGCGTTTTAAGTAATAGATATAAAACAATAAACTTATATGAAATAAAATTTGTACCGGAGGAAAAAATCCTTGCCACTACAATAGAACAAATTAAGGTTGCAATTAACACTTCTTGATTGCTTGCTTTTTTTTGATAAATTTTTCATTATAATGTGTGTATGAGCATAAAGTCAGACAGATGGATTAAAAAAATGGCAAAGAATGGTATGATAGAGCCTTTTTCTGAAAATCAGGTTTCAAAGGGTGTTATTTCATTCGGAGTCTCATCTTACGGATACGATATGCGAATAGCAGATGAATTTGAAATATTCACAAACGTTCACTCAGTTGTTGTTGATCCAAAAAATTTTTCAGTAGAAAGTTTCGTGCATTTCAAAGGCAAGGAATGTATCATTCCCCCAAACTCTTTTGCATTGGGCAAAAGTGTGGAATATTTCAGGATACCGCGCAACATACTCTGTTTGGTGCTTGGGAAAAGCACATATGCACGAGCAGGCATAATCGTAAACGTCACTCCGCTGGAACCTGAGTGGAGCGGTTATGTAACAATAGAAATCTCAAACACAACGCCACTTCCAGTAAAAGTTTATGCAAATGAAGGTATTGCACAGGTGTTGTTTTTAGAATCTGATGAAGAGTGCGAAACTTCGTATGCCGATAAAAAAGGAAAATATCAAAATCAAACGGGCATCTGGCTTCCAAAAGTGGAGGAGTAGTATGGCACGCATAATTACATTTGTATTTGATGTTCCTGTTGTTGCTATATTCGCCTTTATCATGTTTTACTTATTTAAAGCACACGATTTTGAATCGTTTGCAATTGCAACAATCTTCATTGGAATAATCCCTCTCTTTGCATGGACATACCTTATTAAACATCCCGATGATTTCAAAGGAGAAAGGAAACTCTCTTTCATTATCGACGCAATAAGTTATCCTATAGGTTTCGCGCTGCTACTTATAGCAAACAGGAAAGATATGTATTCTGCACTTGTTCTCTCCTATCTTTTGAATGTAATTGTTCTTATTATTTTAAACAAAGCAGGGTTTAAAGCCTCAGGGCATGGAGCAGGCATAGCAGGACCTGCAACCGCACTGTCCATTGAGTTCGGAAAAATTGGTTTGCTATCTTTTCTTTTACTTATTCCTGTGGGGGTTGCAAAACTCAAATTAAAAGATCACACAATCCTGCAATTCCTCACTGGCGCTGGGTTAAGTGCATTTCTTACATATATTTCGTTTATTATTTTGGGGGTTATATGATACGCATCGTAACAGATTCCACCGCATATCTCCAAAAAGATATACAAGAAAAATGCAAAATATCAGTTGTTCCACTTTCAGTGGAAATAGAAGGAAAGCGCTACAGAGAAGGTATAGATATTACCGACGACGAATTTTATGACTTGTTGAAAAAAGGGTTTTCTCCAAAAACTTCACAGCCTTCACCAAACGATTTTCTTGAAACATACAAAAGCATACTAAGTAAAGGCGACGAAATCGTTTCTATACATATATCCTCAAAACTATCAGGCACTGTAAATGCTGCAAATGCTGCAAAAACACTTTTAGGCACAGATAAAATCACAGTTATTGATTCAAAATCAGCATCGGAAGATCTTGCATATAAAGTTGAAAAGGCTTGCGAACTTGTAGAACAAGGAAAAACACGCAAAGAAATAGAAAATTACATTGAAGAATATTACTATCGGGTTTTTGGATATTTCCTTCCAATGGATATAAATTATCTAAAAAGGGGTGGAAGAATAAACAACTTTCAACACGCAATAAGCAGTATTATGAAACTGTACTTCATAGTTCACCTTAACGAGGGAAGAATTGATCCTTTACAGATCGTTCGCACTGAAAGAAAGGCAAAAAGGGAACTTATGAACCTTGTAAAAAGATTTTCTGAAAAACTTGGAGGAATAGAACGCGGGGGCGTTGTATTTGGTGGAAACAAAGAAGAGGGAGAGGAATACAGAAAAGAAGCCTCTGCATTTCTAAACAAGGAGATGCGGAGTGCAAGAATAGGCCCTGTGCTTGGTGCACATCTTGGGCCACGATTTTTAGGCATTGCATTCGTCACAAAACAGGGGGTAAGAAAATGAAAGAAAGAGTAAAAATCGTAACCGACTCAACATGTTATTTACCAGAGGAAACAATCGAAAAATACGACATTAAGATCGTTCCATTGTACGTAAGATTTGGTGAGGAAACGTTCAGGGAACACGTGGACATAACAAATGAAGAGTATTATCAGAGAATAAGAAACGGCGAACTTCCAGATACTTCACAGCCCTCACCTGAAGATTTCATCAAAGTTTACAAGCCTCTAATCGAAGACGGTTATTCTATAATTTCCCCACTAATTTCAGCAGAGATGAGCGGTGCAGTAAATTCAGCAAACGCTGCAAAAGAAGCGCTTGGAAACCCGGACATATACGTATTTGATTCCTGGTTCAACTCTTTAGGTCTCGGGTATCAAGTAATAGAGATTGCAAAAAGGCTATACGAAGAAGGCAAGAGCAAAGAAGAAGTAATAAAAGAACTTCCATCGATACGGGATAAGATGAACATATTTTTTGTGGTGCAGGATCTGTACTACCTTGCAAGGCTTGGGCGTATAGGAAAGGCAAAAGCAGTGCTTGGAACAATGATAAAAATAAAACCTCTCCTATATTTTCATGAAGGGTACGTAGATACGCTTGAACAACCGCGAACCATAAAACGTGCAAAAAAAAGAATGCTTGAACTCACAAAGGAGGTTGTTGCAAAAAGAGGATTAAAATATATTTCTGTGATCTACGGTGATAATAGAGAAGAAGCAGAAGAATATGCAAAAGAGTGTGAGAAAGTATTTGGAGTAAAAGTACCCCTCACTCAACTTGGGCCAGTTATTGCAACACATACAGGACCAAAAGTACTATCTATACACTTCTACACAGAGCGGTAAGCAATTCTTCCAGATGGAAGATTCATTTTACATAAAAAAAGTAAAAGAAGGAAAAACTGATTACTTTGCATTTATTGTAAAAAAATACCAATCACACGTATTTAACGTTGTAATGAAAATAACAAACAACTATGCAACTGCTGAGGATATTACACAGGAAACATTTTTGAAATTTTTTAATTCCATCGGCATGTTTAATGAAGATAATCCTGTGTTTCCGTATTTATTACGGATTGCAGTAAACTGCACAAAAGATTACATCAAAAAAGAGAAAAAACAAGCAGAAATAAAAGAAAAAATTTCTCAAAACAAAATTTCAATAGAAAACGGGGAAAAACTTGAAAAGATGTACGAACTTATCTATAAACTCCCGGAGAATCAAAAAGAAGCGCTGTTGCTCCATTACAGAGATGGAAATAGCATAAAAGAAATTGCATTTAAAATGAACATTTCTCTTTCCAATGCAAAAATTCTCCTTTTCAGGGGGAGAAAAGCCCTGTTCGAAATGTGGAAAAAGGAGAAATGAATGTGGAAAACTCTGTGGATAACTTTTTAGAAATTTACGCTAAAACGCAAATAACTCTTTTAAATACTTGCTTTTCTTCATGTGGATTTCTGTTTATGACCTGTGGATAAGAAAACTTTTTAGTTTTCTTGCATCATAGTTTTATAAAAAATTGAATTCAGCGTCAGCATTGTAAAAAACTTATCCACACAAGCCTGTGGATAATGTGGATAACTTTTACGCCATAAAAAATTATAACCTTAGACATAAGATTTAATAAGGTCTTTACAACGAACAAAATTCCGCATAAAATACATTGAGGTGAAAAAATGAAAGAAAATTTTATTGTAACAATCCTGTTTTTCTTTTTGGCTATGGTGGCAAGTGGAATTTTAGGAGAAAAACTAAAGAGAAACACAAAGAAAAAAATTGGTGTTTTTGTGAGTATCTCATCAATAGTTGCAGGTGTATTTCTTATTATGCCTGTTTATAAGTCAATTGGAATTAAACAAATTCTCCTTTTTACCGTTTTAATATTTCTTTTAAATTTCGGGTTTATAATTCTACTGCCTGAAAAGGAAGTAAGAAAAAAATAGTGAAAGGAGGCCCTCTTTATGGAAGAAAAAGAGCAAAAATTGGAAAAGGAAGTTGAAAAAACGCTGGAAGAGATTTTTGAAAAAGACGAGAATCCAGAAGAAAAACTTGATGAACTCTTGAAAAAAATCGATGAAGGATAAATAAGGGGGCATTTGCCCCCTCACATTCTAAACAAAGTCAAGCCAACCAAACGTATCTACACCATCACGCACAATTTTCATAAACTCCTCACGTATCTCACGCGTAATGGGACCCATATTACCGTTTCCAATTCTTATTTTATCAATGTATCCAATGGGAGTAACTTCAGCAGCAGTTCCTGCAAAGAAAACTTCATCAGCAATGTACAAAAACTCTCTTGGAAGGAATGCTTCTTTTACAGGAATCCCAAGTCTATCAGCAATTTTCATTATCGAATCACGCGTTATGCCTTTTAAAAGCGACGCTCCAGGTGGTGGAGTATAGAGTATACCATCCTTTACAAGGAAAAGGTTTTCTCCGGGTCCCTCACTTATAAAGCCATTTATGTCAAGCATAATTGCTTCAGAAAATCCGAATTCGTCAGCCTCCATCGAAGCAAGTTGGGAATTCAGATAATTTCCGTCAGCCTTCGCAAGCATCGGGACAGTATCCGGCGCAGGTCTTCTCCATGTGGACACCATAACGGAAATGCCTTTCTCAAAATCATCTGCAAGAAATTTTCCGAGAGAAAATGCAGCAATGGCAAGGCTTGCCCTTAATGACAGTGCATTTGGCTTTATTTCTCCATAACCTCTATATGCAACTGGCCTGATGTACGCCTCAACCAAATTATTTTTTCTTATCAACTCTTTTGAAATATCTTCAAGTTCCTGAGGAGTTTTTTCAATATCCATTCTGTATATCCGCATTGATTCTTTGAACCGCTTAAAATGATCCAGACCGCGGAAAATTGCAGAGCCTTTTTTGGTCTCATAGCATCTTATCCCTTCAAAAACCCCTGAACCGTACTGAACTACATGTGAAAGAATGTGAATTTTTGCATCTTTCCACTCAACAAAATCACCGTCAAAATAAATATATTTTGCTTCCCTCTGCATCTCTGCCTCCTTAATTTTTGAAACGTATTTTACCACAAACAGGTAAGAAAGCAAAATAGTTATTTAAGAAAAACCTCTTTAATCTTTTTAACAAATTTGTCCACCCCAAAGTACAGAGGATCAGTTACAGGAATTCCAAATTTCTTTTCGTACTCTTCAACCTTTTTCATCACACTTTCCCTATCCATTCCTTCGTGGTTTATTGCAATCCCAACCACTCTCTTGCGCGGATGTTTTTTACCCTTTATTGCAATACCAAACACAAGCGCATCTGACACAGTTTCAACGAGTTTAATTTCACGCTCAAGGGTTGTCATAGGAATGTCGGGGTAATCACAGTAAAACTTCCTTGTTGGAGCATGCACAAGTATTACCCCATCAGGTCTTGCACCTTTCATAATGGCATACGAACCTATGAATGCAGGATGTCCCAATGCACTTTGGCCCTCCACCACAATAATATCTGGATGTTCATTTTCATAAGCAGAAACTACTGCATGTTCCACTTCACCGGGTAAAAAATCACCTGGAATTGCATCAAGTGCAATTCCATATTTTGCTCCCTGCATAAGGCCTGTCTGTCCAGTTGCAACAAACACTGATTTAACCCCAGCGTCTTTAAGCGCATTATGTAAAATTATCGCAGTAGTCCTTTTTCCGACAGCAGTGTCAGTGCCAAGCACAGCAATAACAGGTGTATTTACCGTTGCAATTTTCCCTGTGAAGAT
>CAYXJW010000049.1:0-3610 GCA_964465465.1 uncultured Caldisericales bacterium | reverse complement strand
ATATTTATAACTTTGTAATAAAAGAAATTGGAGAGCAATAACTATTATAGGATTTTGTAAATTGCGGATCTGAATTATTTACCTGAATGATCTGAATAAAGAATTTGATTTACCAGAAAATATAAAGTTGTGCAATAAGGAGGTGATGTAATATGAATGTATCAAACAAAAAACTAAATAAATGAACGGAAAAACTATTTTCCGTAAATCTCAGAACCAGAACCCCCACTTCCCCCTAAAAACAATCTCCTTCTAACTCTTCACTTCCAGCTGAAAAATCAAACTTTGCAAAAACCAATTTAAATTTGCAAAGCGTATGTTTGCAAAGACATAAAAGCAAAATAAAATGGATTAAGAAAGGAGAAAATGATGGCAAAAAATACTAAAAAGTTATTGACAACACTGTTATTAATCTTTGTGCTGCTCATCCTCGCTTTTATACCTGGAAGAGATTATATTGCAAATAAAACTTTTAAAGAGGCTCTTGCATTTAATAAAGCAATTAGTACGGTGAGTTTTAAATTAATACCAGAATACAATGGAAAATTAATTACTTCATGTGATAAGATAGTAATAACTGACCTTAATTTGCAGCCTAAAAAGGGAGAAAAAATACCGCTCATTAGATATAAACCATGTATTACAAGGGTAATAAGGGCAAAATGGGTGGATATGAAATTAAAAGGCTTTGATAAAAATGGAATTCCTGAATATGATTATGTATTTCTTGTGAGGAATTATATGATAACAGTGATAGATGTTAAAGACTCCCTGATGGGAACATCTATTGTAAGTGTAATACCGAATAAAGCAAAACTTGTAATGCCTGTGAAGGTGAATATGTATAAAGTGAAGTTTAAGAAAGACAAAGAAACATTGAGTTCTAAAATGATGTATGGCGAAGGTGGTGGATATACTGAAATAGAGGAGACAGAAGAAAAATATGGATGGACTGATATTGTTAACCTCCGTTCTGTCTATGGAGAAAAAAGTCAGATAGTATTTCCAAGGGGTTCTGTTGTTTATATTCAATCAAAAAGTAGAGGAGATTCTAAGGAACCTATTACTACCCGGTGGAGTGATGCAGGACCAGATGGTGTGCAGGTAGCAGTAGCAAGAACTTCTGGATACGAACAAAATGGTACATCTTCAGTAATCAAGGCTTATATTCACTTTATGTATGTCAGAAAAAGGATTGTTGCTGAAACTAATTTTGGGGTTGTGTCAGCCTACGAGGAGGATGTTTATCCTATAAGTTTGAATGGACTTAAGAATGTAAACGCTTATTTGCCATCTCCTTCTTTGGTTCAAGGAGCAATGGATGTAATAGGTAGTAGTCCAGGGGCTTCTTCAAACTTTCCTCTTTATGGTACTTCGGGTTATTATTTTGTACCAGCGGTTTCACTCAATTTTGGTGTAAACTATGGGGAAAATGGAGGATCAGTAGGAATATCCTTGACACTTTCTGCAGAAGCACATTACAGGCAAAATGTTCATATTTACGCAGAAGTAATTTCTTCCAATAATGGGAAATCTTTATGGGCTTTTGATAATAATACAAACTGGAAGGAAGTTTATTTTAAATGGAGATAGCTATTTTAGTTGGATAGTGAAAAGAAGGGGAGAAGATGAATAGAAAAATTAAGGCATTCAAAGAAGAAAAATGTGAAGTTAAATTCTGTTAATTGGTGTGTTGAATGCGTAGGGGCTTGTTGGAGAGCATGTAGGTATCCGTGTGAAAAATGCGGATGGTAATAAAATTTATAGGGGTGTATTATGGATCAACCATCGGGATTTTACTTGCATTTAATTCTTTTCGCTGCTATTGGTTTATTACTTTTTTCTTTGGGGTATTGGAACCAATACAGGATTTACAATCGTAAGAGTGAGTATTATTGCTTTATGGGTGCATTACTTTTGTCTTTTTCCTCCTCTGGATGTTTTCTGGCAATACTTTTTAAACCTGAATTTAATGTGGGTTGGTTCTTTTATCTACCGTTCCTGATAGTGCCGGCTGTGATATTTAATGTGGGAATAGGTATCAGGATCGTTTATTATAATTGGGACAGACCGGGTTTAAAGGAGAGAATAAAATTGATATTCGGTATTCCAGGTGATAAAAAGCAGTTGGTAAAACCGTTTTCAGAAGTGCGGTTAGTTTTTTACGGAGTTGCTGGATACATAATAACACTTGCTCTCTCTTTAATTTTCACCGCTAAAGATCCACTTATTGCAATCATCGTTATGCTTTCAGAATTTATCCTTATTACTGTACCTCTTGAATTTACACATAACGATAAATATTTCAAACATACTAAAAATAATAATGCTTAAATGATGGCAGATAATAGCCAGATGGTGCTGGTGAAATATCTATATGTGGAAAGGCAGCACAAAGAACCTCTACTTCCCCCTAAAAACAAATTCCTTCTAATTCTCCACTTTCCACTGAAAAATCAAACTTTGCAAAAGCCAATTTTAATTTGCAAAGTGTATGTTTGCAAAGATATGCAAACAAAATAAAATGGATTAAGAAAGAAGGATTGGTATGAGTGAAATAGTTACATTAACAAAGATTCAGCAGTTTTTGATTAAAAAGCATTTGCGTCCAATAAGAGTATGGTTTGCTGTGCAAAAATACTGGAATGTATCAAACTATGTAAATAAAGGAAATGTAGGTTCTGGATATGAATTACAGGTACAGGAACAGCCAGGACATTATTTTGGATACCTGGGTGGATTAACCGTTACATCTCATAAGACTTACCAGCATTTTTACGAGACAAGTCCTGGCTTTGTCCCCAATTATTATAGTTGGTATCAAAACCCATAAACTTATTATGAAACTTAAAAAAATAATTTTATCGTCAATAGGCATAATACTTCTTTCGTACGGGTTAACTCTTTTAAGTTTATCGCCTCATGGTGGCATACTATATTTCATATGGCATAAATTTTACTATATACCCTTCAATGCGATGTTTATCTACTACTTAATAACGGTTTCACTTCTGTGGTATATCTTTAGCAATGCAGATTTTGGCAGAACCTCCACAATTAGAAAAATTACGGTTCTCATCTCTGTCTTGTTAATTGGTATTATCCTTACAGGTACAAGCCTTCTTGTTCCTATAAAAGTGAATAGTGCAAATTTCTCGCATACCAGAGGTTTCCCAATAAAATTTTATTTACCTACAGAAGATTACAGAATACCAGAGAGCCTTACTGGAGTGACTGTTAAAAATGGAAAGTACGTATTTGAGTTTCCAATGTATTATACGTTTCCCAAGCCACAAGAGTACGCATATCACATTTTTAAAATTCCTTTTCTTATTGATATCTTATTTTATTCCGTAATTATACTTTTGCTGCAACTTTTTGTTGCATATGTGAAAAGAAAAATGTTAAGAGATTCTTATGTTGCAAATAACAGTGGGCGTAGTTAATGTATTGTTTTTTGATGTCCACCTGTCCACCTGGTACCTGGTACCAGGTGGACATAAGAAAGGAGAGAAACCAATATGATTAAAGGAATTAAAATTAAAAGCATTTCATTTAAATTAGTTATCTTTTCCCTTATGGCAGTTATGGTTTTTATCCTTTCATTGCC
>CAYXJW010000048.1:0-17977 GCA_964465465.1 uncultured Caldisericales bacterium | reverse complement strand
TAGAGTGTATATAACGCTCTGGTGGCTATGCCGAAGGGGAAACACCCGTTCCCATTCCGAACACGGAAGTTAAGCCCTTCAGGGCCGATGGTACTGCACTGGAAACGGTGTGGGAGAGTAGGTCGCTGCCAGGGCTTTTTTATTTTCATACAACACTCTTGACTAATTTTTAAATTTCTATATAACATACAATAATAAATTTTTCTTAAAAATAAAATTTGGTTGTTTTTATTTAAACCTTTATAATATAAAAAATAGGAGGTAAATTTTGTTCAGAGGTTTTCGAAAAGGTTTTACTTTAATTGAAGTTGTTGTTGCTTTGGCAATACTCATTGTTATTATTGCCGGCACTCTGACGCTTCTTGCCTCTACATATTCTTCTTTGCGAGATACTGAGATGAGAGATTTGGCGAAAAATATTGCGAATTATACAATGGAATATATCCGTGCTAGAAATGTAACAGCAGATAATCCCTTAGGTTTTGATCCAACTTTATTTGAGACTTCCAATACGAACATTGCTGAGCATTATTTACCAGGCTTAATTGATTTATGGAACATACCTCTTCAATCTAATGGCCATCCAAGTGGAACGATAAATTCAAGTTTATATTCTATTAACACTAATCCCTGTCTTCCTGATAAAACTTATGCTGACTCTCCGTTATCTTTCTATTATTCATTACAAGGATACGTTTCTTTGGGAGATTTTGATTATCTTACTGCTTCCTATCCATCACCTGAAGATGCTAATGCTTTTATATGTAATTATCCTATTCATCATTATCATGATATTGACGTTTATTATTATAATGGAAATGTTCATACTTATAATCATTTAATGATGCGATTTCCTTTTAATTCTACTATTAATAATGGAACGCAACCAAACCCTGAGGCAATAAAAGGTTTTTCAGCAGGACCAAATTATCTTCCAATGATCTATACTTCAGATACCTCAAAAACAGATCCTACCAGTCCAGACTATAATCCTTTTTATACAAACAATACATCACTTAAAAAGCGAACTTTGGACTATAGAGGTTTCAGGGTATTAATCTCTATTGTGGCCAGAAAGAAAGATGCTACTGCAACTCATGTAGAATATTATGATGTTAAAGTTACTGTTTTTTGGAGGAGTGGGCGTGGCGAGCGAAGTTATGTACTTTCTTCTGAAATAGTAACATATGGAGGTTCATAATGTGTCGCCGTAAGGGTTTTACACTAATTGAACTGGTAGTGGCAATGGCAATTTTCTTCATTTTGATTTATATGGCGTTTGCAGCTTTTACTTATATTCTTGCTTTTTCCAGGTATAACCAAAACAGAGAAGATCTCCAACAAAATATGAATATTGTGTTAGATCAAATGACAAAAGAGTTAAGACAGGTGTATGTAGATGGTACAAGTTATGGTGTTGAATATCCGACGTATAGTGCTTCTGAGAATACAATAAGAGATATAAAGAATATTTCTTCTCCCGATGAGCCACTTTCTTCCACTCAATATTTGCAGTTCGGATCATTTGATACTGATTCGAGTGATGATCCAGATGATCCGATATTAAGGTTTTATATCCTGGATGATTCAGGAACAATTCATCGCATATCTTATACTCTTGGTGTACCAACTGATGGTAATGGTTACTATCCTCCGCATTATTTGGGGATTCCAAGAAGGTACTGGCCTTCGAAGGAATATGAACCTTGTGAGATTCTGTATAGCAATGAAACATGGGATGCTACGACGAGTAGCTGGGTAGGAATTAAAGATCAACCGGTAACAGAGCAAGATATAACAAATTTTACTGTTATAAGGCCTGCTTGGTCTGATAAAGTTATTCAAATAGTTATAGAGGGAATGGTAAAAGCACCGAACGATGTGGGATATGAGAAGGTGCGTTATGTTAGTGAAATAACGATTAGGGAGTAGCATTTTTGTATAAATTGTATATAATTTAAACAAAGGGGTGATGGATATGTGGAAGTTGACGATTTTTAGGAGAAGGAGGCCTGGTTTTGCACTTATATTTGCAGTGCTTATTGCTCTTGCTATGATAATTCCAGTAATGATATTAGCCTCAAGTGCAGTAACCAGAAGAAAAGCGGTGGTAGGGCAATCTATATCTGATAGAACATTAACTATTGCAGATGCTACTATAGACAAAATTTTAAACAAAATAAACACGTTTAACTTTACTTTCCAAACTCCTACTATAATTGATCCTGATGGTGATGTAGATAGTGCTACAAAAGAAGCTCAAGATTATTTAGTTGGATATTACTTATCTCAGATTAATGGAGGCGTTGTTGATCCAACTGATCCTGTAAATTCATTACTTCAAATTAAGAAAAATGTTGCTACGTATTTGTTTAATGTTTCAAATCAACACTATTATGTTGTTTGGGATGAAACGAATAATAAGGTTGCTGCTGTGTCTGCAGTTGGACCTGACGGAGATATTAAAACGGCAAAAATTAAGGATTTAAACACAGGAGAAATAAAGAGCGGTATTGCTTCGTTTGATCCTAAGTACAATAGTGATAATTTATGGTTTGAGATAGATGTTAGGGCTGATTATGAAGCAGATAAGTGGATAATAACTGATACTGCATATTTATTAAGCAGACCCAAGATTAAGAGAACAATTAAAGCTATTGCTACAAAAGGTGAAGTACAGACGAATGCTGGTGAATTAGCTAATGGTAATTGGTATACAAGGAGTGAGACGACTACAAGCACTACCGTTTATTATAGTGATTTTTCTGGACTTTATCATACAAAGGTATATTTTGGTAAATATGAAACTACTCAAGGTCCAATTAGAGGTGACTCAAATGTATATATGGGTGGTTGGGCAAAAGATCCTGTTTATGCTCATGGATATGTTTCTGATATAGCTGTAGATGATTATTACAAACATGATGGTAGGTTTGGGCCAGATCAAAAGAGTTTGTGGTGGGCAAGAAATAATGGGTATGCTGTTAATGGTTATCCTGAAGCAAATTGGCCAAATGGTGATGTAGCTTTATTTGGTACTGCCCCATATAGAGATCCTACTGATCCAAACGGTGGTTTACAAGATAAGGCATTAGCTCAATATTATATTGATGGCGACGCTATGATAGTATTTAATTCTGATGGTACTGTAACAATAACTCCAGGCTACGGAAATGCCTATGGGAATTTTACCCCTACTGCTCCATCTTATACTG
This sequence comes from uncultured Caldisericales bacterium, assembly GCA_964465465.1. Taxonomy (GTDB): domain Bacteria; phylum Caldisericota; class Caldisericia; order Caldisericales; family Caldisericaceae; genus AUK232. The sequence continues at coordinate 14,762 of CAYXJW010000048.1, read as the reverse complement.
TGCCTAATCCTCCTAATGGTGCTATATTTGTAAGCCATAACGCTTATGTGAGGGGTACGATAAAGGGAAGATGTAGTGTTGGTGCCGGGAATGATATTTATATAGCTGGTAATATAAAATACAGTACACCACCTAGAATTGACAAAAATACACCAATCCCACCTGGATATAATCCTGATTCATTAGGTCTTATTGCAAAATATAATATAGTAATCCCTGTCAGGACATTCAATGCAAATCATCATCTTGAAATAGATGCAGCTATGCTTTCGGTTAGCGGTTGGTTCGGCATAGGCCCTGGTTACCCATGGCATCTTATTAATGGAAGCGGAGAATATGAAGCATGGTGGAATGGTTGTCAGGCTGAATGGAGCACTAGTAATGCTCCTGCAATAGTGAGTGGCAGTTATGTAAGGGGATATGATGTGCAACACACCAATTATGACTGGAATTTATACAATTTTGGTCCGCCGCCTTTCTATCCAGCAACTAATAGTAGATCTGAGGTTGAGCATGATGTGAGATATCTTCTTGTGACAGATGCAGGCACCTTGAATTTTTTGCGTTCTCTTACGAAAGACCGACTTACTCCCATCGATCCAAGTGCGCCTGATTATAATCCAGAATATCCCTATAAATATGTTTATAATGGTGTAACTTATTATTATGGAACACAGTTTGGCTATGGGGCTGTGGCAAGTATGACAAATACAAGATTGTATAGATTATCATGGAAAGAACAGATAGGAAATCCAGTAACTCCAGCACCATAGTGGAAGTAAATCAACTTTGCAAAAATACCCCGCACACGGCTCGTGCGGGGTTTACTTTAATTGAAACACTTGTAGTAATAGTGATTGTCATTATCATGAGTGCTGTTGCAGTGCCTACATTTAGAAATATGCTTATTTCTAAAAGACTTCAATCTGTTGCATTTCAAATGGTGCAAGATTTGAGGCAAGCAAGAGAAGATGCAATTCTATATCAGCAAGATTTAAATTTCTATTTTAATTATGATAACACACCAGTTAATTACATTAGTGGTGTAAACTTTAACAATAGAGGATATTGTTTTGAAACATATCAGGAGGATCCGCTTTCTGTACCCCCAGAGCACTATATTCCTACGGATCCAATAGGTCAACATTTCAAGAAGAGAATCCTTGATTACCATATCATAATTTCAAATATTACCTCCAATACTGCCTCTTCCATTACTTTTAATGGAAAGAACTATTTTGTAATTTCATTCCGTTCTGGTGCAGGTGATACATTTAGAGGAGAGGCTGATATTGTAACGAATATGGAAACAGATGCTGCAGGAGAGAAGAGAATTGTATCTGATACAGATTATGCAAGCGTTGGCGCTACCCCTGTTATTATAGAACTGGAGGATGTGCCATCTGGAAGAAAATTTTATGTCCGCATTTCGGCAACGGGAAAGATTTCAATGTACGGTCAACCAACACCTTATTAATATTATCAAATCTTTAGTTAATACAAGATTAAAAGCAGGCTTTACTTTAATTGAAATGTTCATTGTCGTCGCTATTGTAATAATTTTATCTGCTGCTGCAATGCCTTTTTTGAAGCATCTCATAATTTCTGATAGATTGCAGTCTGTTTCATTTCAAATAGTGCAGGATTTGAGGGAGGTACGTGAAGATGCAATTTTATACCAGCAGAACCTTAGAGTGTATTTTTGTGTTGATCCTGAATCATCAAGGAATTTTTACTTCATAGAAAAGTATCAGAAGGATCCGTTAAATGGAGTTCATTATACGCCTGGTGATCCTCCTGATGGAAGACACTTTGTAAAGAGAGTGTTGAAATACAATATCTTTTTTGGACCGCACCACCCTTTCAAACCCTTTGGCTGGATAAATGGAAAGCAATACTACTATGTGGAATTCTTCTCTGGAGCGGGAAGTCATTTTAGAGGCCAGCCTAATGCATTTGATCATATCACACTTTTTGATAAAAATAGTGGAATAAAATATTTTGTAATACTAGACCCCGTAGGAAGGGCAAGAATGTACGGGAGTATTTCATCTTCTCCGTAGTTAAAATTTCTCGCAAAAAGAGTATAATATTTAAAAACTTTCATGAAGGAGATGATTTATATGAAAATAGCACCTAGGAGTTTAATATGGCAGGATTTTAAAAAATTACACAAAGAAGAGGATCTTCTTACAGAACCTGAAGTTGAAGATCTTCTTTTTATGCAAACAATAGAAGGACATTCTCATAATGGTGATGGTGCTTTCAGGGGAAAGAAATTTGTGGATACTACACTTAGTGATATTACTGAGGCGTTGAATAGAGATGTATTTGTTGTGAGGTCTGCAAGGCAACTTCTTATTGATGAAATTTATGAATATGTGGAAAGAGTGCTTGATGGTGAAAATCTAACTCATCTTGTAAATACTCACGATGAACCGTTAATGCGTTGTCCTCTATTTCTCGAATGGGAAGTAAATCCAAAAGATGTACTTCGCGGACTGTATCTTGGAGGATTAATGGATGACTTCTCCGTTCGTAAGAAGGTAAATGAAAAATTTCATATAAGTATGGGTGGTGGAAAACCGTATCTTATAGATTTCAGAGTTATGGAAAAAATGGGACTTGATGGAGAAATACTTGCACATGGAGAACACGAAGATAAAATAGAAGAGTACAAAGAAAAAGGCTTAATTATAGACGCATCAAAGAAGATTGATTTTTTGAGACATTCTGATATTCGTTTTCAGTATATAAGGCACAAAAAAGGACTTGGAGTTTCCGATGATGCAGCAATGATTGTTGGAGGGCTTCTTTACAGCCTTAGCGTAGGTCTTGGCGCATACCTTGCTGATGCGATTGATACGCTTGATAAATTTTCCTTGAAGTTTATCGAGCAAGATGATAAACTTGCACACATTATAAAAAAAGAGATGCCTGATCTGAATATTACGGAAGACGAGGTGCTCTCTTTTATTTATCTAATTGCGATCCCCAAAGAAGCAAAGAGATATCCTGATTCTTCTCAAAGATATTTCCTTCAGATAGATAAAGAAACGAACATAACGACACTCGAATCTCATTACAGATTCCTCACTGGAAAACCGTACCCACATTTTAAAATCTCTTATGAAAGAGTAATGAATGAGGAGTTCTATCAGTACATAACTAAAAAAATAGCGGATTTTAAGAAAAATGTCATTTAGCGATATTAAGGGGCAGGAACTTCCCATAAATTATTTAAAAAAAATCATTGCAAAGAAAAGAATTCCACCCACTTTGATGTTTGTTGGGAAAAACGGGATAGGCAGGTTTAAAACGGCAATCACTTTTGCCAAGGCGTTGAATTGCAGTGAAAAGGAATTGGATAGTTGTGATCATTGCGATAGTTGTGTTGCCATAAGCAATGGGGTTCATCCTAACGTTAAGGTTATAGGCAGGAGTGAAAAAGTGGGAATTAATGATGTGCGGTCGATTTTAAATGATTCGTTTTCCCCAATTGGTAAAGGATACAGGGTAAATATTATTGACAATGCAGATAAAAGCAGTATACAGGCGTTTAACAGTATGCTTAAATACCTTGAAGAGCCACCTGACAGTACCGTGAATATCCTCATAGTTAGCGATGTGTCAAATATACCAGAAACGATACGCTCACGTTCTGTTGTTGTGAAATTCAATTCTTTGCCACACAGTATAATAGAAAAGTTTCTTATTTCTCAAGGCGTTGGTGAGGAAAAAGCAAAATTGGTTTCGCATTTTTTGAATGGAAGTCTGGAAGATTGGGAGATGTACATAGATGACGATTTTATAAAAAGGCGGAAGTTGTTTATTGAAGAACTGCTTTTATTCTTTCAAGGGAGAGGTGATTCAATTTCTCTGCTTGAAAAATGGAAAGATCTTTTTCCTGAACTTTCTCCGCTCAAAAGTGCAGAAAAATTTTTTGATTTTGTTTCTATATTGATTGAGGATATTCTACATGTTTCTGCCATTGGAGAGAAAAACAATATATCCAATTTAGACTTTCTTGGTTATATTGCGAGCAAATTCTCTGTTGCCAATAGAGGTGCTTTGAAACGAGTTTTCAGTATAATAAAAGAGCAGAAGGCTGCGCTTTTAACAAATGCAAATCCTCGTTATATTATGCTTGACGGGATTTTAAGAATGAAAGAGGTGATTTTGTGAATATAACAGAAGAAAGAGTAAATCTTGTTGGAGTAGTGTTTAGAAAGAACGTTAAAACATATTATCTTCCTAAACCAGATTTCCCTGTGAAATTGTTTGATAAGGTTGTTGTAGAGGTAAATGGAAGTTTGCAGTTTGCTACAATCAGGAGGCCATTGATTTCCCTTGATGTGAAAAGATGGGATATAATTAGAGCAAGAGACAATATAATTGGCAGAGTCGTAAGGGTTGCAAATGAAAAAGACCTTTCGTATCTTGCAAAAATTGAGGAAAAAGAAAAAACTTCTTTTGAAATATGCAGAAAAAAAATCAAAGAACACGGACTTCCTATGCATCTTGTTGCTGCAGAGTGGGACGAGAAAGATAAAAAATACATTTTTTATTTTACAGCAGATTCGCGTGTTGATTTCAGGGAACTCGTAAAAGATCTTGTTAAAACTTTCAACTACAAGATTCAACTTTGGCAGGTTGGAGCAAGAGATGCTATGCGGTTTTTTGGAGGATATGGTCCGTGTGGCTATCCGCTGTGCTGCACGAATGCGTTGAGAAGGCTTGAAAGCGTAGAACTTTCTTTTGCAAGAATGCAAAACCTTCCTATGAATACAGCGAAAATCACGGGTGCTTGTGGAAAACTTGTTTGCTGTTTGAGATATGAAATTGATCTAAATGAAGTAGAGAAGAAAGAAGATGACGAAAAAAACACTTAGGATTGGTATAATCGGACAATCTGAAAGGCCGTGGGAACCACTTCCTGAGAAAACGGCGAGCGTTGCATTTAAAACCGGGTTGCTCATTGCTAAAAATGGCTGGCATTTGTACAGCGGTGGACGAGATGGTGTTATGAGAGAAGCAAGCAGGGGGGCAAAAAAAGTAGGCGGGATCACGGTGGGTATTCTTCCCTCTCTTGATAAAAATGAGGCAAACGAGTTTGTGGAAATTCCAATTACAACGGGATTGGGAATGAGTATGCGTTCTGAACTTATGATTAACACAGTTGATGTTGTTGTTATGATAGGTGGAAAGAATGGAACACTCAAAGAATTGCTTACAGCGTATCTGTTCAGCAAGCCCATAGTGGTGATCAAAGGGAGTGGTGGGTTTGCTGATTCAATTGAAAATTTTTTGTACGAGGGGAAATACATTGATGATAGAAAAAATGTGGAGATAAAATTTGCTAACTCTCCAGAGGAGGCAATCGAAATTATTAAAAAGATATTCTTTTAATACTTTACGAAAATATTTTTATATTGTCTCTATTCTGTGAATTTTATGCTTCTCATCCTGTTTATGACAGAGGCAATTTCAAACTTTCTCACCATTGAGAAGCCGGGTTTTATATATCCAGTAAATAGTACATTTATTCCATTTGAGTAAAGAGTTTCTTCTACTTCTGCAAGTAATGTTGAGATTTTTCTTTTACCTTTTCCTGAAATGAGTTTTGTAATTGCAAGCCCTGCTGTTTTCAACTGCCCTTCTTCGACGAATTCCTCAATAAATGCAGTGTTTACTGTCTCCTTTCCTATCCTTAGCGTTGAAACTCCGTGTGTTTTTATTTTTTCTTTGCTTATTGTTCCTGTATCAATTATACGGGTTTTTGTTTCTTCCATTTCTGGAACATTTAACGTATTTCTCTTTGATGGTATTTCTTTTGTGATTTTCTTTGCTTCTTCAGTCATTTCAAATGGCTCATAATTCTCCATTACAATTACTTTGTTGCACACATCAAGATAGTCGCCTGCTCCTCCAATTACGATGATAGATGAAATGCCAAATCTTTCAAACAATTCGTTCAATCTGTCTATAAGCGGTATAATTGGTTCTTTCCGAATCAGTCTTTGCATTCTTGCATCACGTATCATAAAGTTTGTTGCGCTTGTATCTTCGTCAATTAAAATGAGTTTACTTCCCATTTCTATTGCTTCAAATAGAGATGCTGCCATTGAAGTGGAACCCGAAGCATTTTCAGTTGAAAATTTGCGTGTATCTATATTTCCTGGAACATCGCGAATGAAATTAAAAATATCTGCGTTTTTAATGCTCCTTCCATCTTCTGACCGTATTTTCATTGCCGTTTTGTCAGTTAGTACGAATTCTCTTCCGTCTCCCCTGATATGATTGTAGATACCTCTCTGGATTGCTTTAAGAAGTGTAGTTTTTCCATGGTAACCGCCACCTGCTATGAGTGTTATCCCTCTTTCTATTGCCATACCCTTTATAACTTTTCCAGATGGTAGATTAAAAGAAACCTCCATTGACTTTGGAGATTTGAAAGGAACTGCATTTTCTTTCAATGGAAGGTCGCTTATTCCACTTTTTCTTGGCAGAATTGAGTTATTTGCTATAAATGCAACAATTCCAGATTTTTTCATTTCATTCCTGATAAATTCTTGATCTTCTGCTAAGATTACAACATCTTCCATTGTGTTGGGAGTGTAATTTTCTGGTAATAACGTTTTTCTTCCAAGCATAAAGAGTTTTTCAAACAGGGATTCGGCATTTTTTCCAGATATTTTTCTTCCAGATGCAGGAAGCCCGGCGAATACACGTAGAGTTATTTTACTCTCGGAGATTGTTAGTGTGGAGCGTTGTATAACTTCCTGTGAGGGTTCTGGAATGATAACTTCACCGCTGTGTCCGGTGCCACTTTTTTGTGAAAGTTGTTTTGCATTTTTATATGCTTCTCTTATAAGGAAATCTTCAACTGCTGTTTTTTTATACTTTGTTTCGAAAAGGTGTTTGGGAAATTTATTTTCTACCGTAATTTCCATTATAGAAGGAGTTGCAAATGGATCGCCTTGAACATGAGAAACATATATTCTTATTCCGTTTAAGAAAAATTCTTTTCCCTGAAGTTGCTTGTATGCTTTATACCCTTTGTTGTCTATTTTATGGAGGATTGCTTTAAGTTTTTTCATTTAGAGATCCCTACCATTTCTGCAAAATATTTTAGCAAAGGTTTTTTCAAAAATTTCAAAAGTTTTAAACCTGTGAAGAAAGGTGTATCTATGTTGCCAGAAGAGACAATAATTTCCTTTGCTTCTGGATTGTCGAGGCTCTGTAAAAAGACTTCTTTGTCTTTATCTGACATCGATTTGTAAATTTTTCTTAATATAAGTCCTCTTTTTATGATCGGAGTTATTTTTTCGGAAACTACTGCTTCGTATTCTTTTAAACTATTTGTTCCTTTTAATGATTTTATTATCGTGTTTGCTGCAATTTCTGCGCCAAGCATTCCTGTGAAAAGTCCGCCTCCAGAGAATGGTTTTACTTGCATTGCAGTGTCACCTACGATGAGTGCATTTTCGTTTATTAACTGTCCGGGAATTCCTATTGGAATTATCCATGCCACTGGCTCTTTTATTATTGTCGCATCTTTTAGAAGTGGTGTATTTGTTATAAATTTTTTGAGTAGATTTGAAAGGTTTCCTTTTCCGTCTGTTCCAAGCCCTATTTTTGCTAACTGCCCATCAAGAGGTATAACCCATCCAAACCAATTTCCAAAAAGGTTCTTATCTGTAAACACATAAACGATTTCTCTGTCTGGAATGTTGAGTTTTGCTTCAGTTTGAATTGTGCGAATTGTTTCGTATGGCTTGTTTTCTAAAAAACCGAAGAGTCTTGCAACTCCGCTATTTGCACCGGATGCTACCAAAAAGAATTTAGATTTCAGAGTTTTACCGCTTTTTAAAATAATTTTAGAAAATTGTTCGGGTTTAACTATATGTTTAGGCTCTTCATTTATAAAAATTTTTGCTCCAGATTCTATGCTTCTTTTTGCAAGCAATTTGTCAAATTTTTCCCGTTCAATTACAAAAGCATGATATCTCTTACTTTTAAATGTGAGATTTACTTTACCTGCATGGAGAGAAGCCCCTTTTATTCCGTTTATCATAGTTTCTCTTGCTTCTGGATATTTTGAAATGAAATTATCTGATACAAGTCCGGAGCAGTGGTTGGGAAAACCTATTTCGCTGTTTTTCTCGATAACAGAGACTTTGAAGTTTTTCTCTGCGATAAGACGTGCGGCCCGTAAACCTACCGGGCCGCCTCCAATGATTGTTACATCAAATTCTTCCATCTACTGCTCTATTTTTCATCTCTGTAAATTACATATTCGTATGAAACGTCTGCTGCTTTTTTGAGCATTGCACTTGCTGAACAGTATTTTGTTTCTGAAAGCTCAATTGCTGTTTTGAATTTATCTTCTGGCACATCTCCCCAGATCATATATTTTAGGTGAATTTTTGTGTAAACTTTTGGATGATCTGGAGCACGTTCTGCTGTAATTTCTAATTTGTAATCTCTGTATTTTACTTTCATTTTGTCAAGAATTGAGATTACATCCTGGCTTGTGCACCCTGCAAGTCCCATTAAAAGAAGTTCCATTGGTCTGGTTGCTGCACTGTGGCCATTAAACGCTTCAGGTCCGTCCATAACAACCCAATGATTGGAATTTCCCCTTGCCATGACTGTCAAGCCATAGGCTTGCTTTAATTCAATTTTTGTTATGTTATCTTCAGCCATAATGATACCTCCTTGCTTTTTGTTAACATACTAATTTGTTTTCTATTTATTTGCAACTACTTTTCAGGTTCGTAATTTTTGCAGGAATAATATCTTGTAAGCCACATGCTTAAACCATCAAGTCCAGGGAAGAGTACTCTTTCATGAATATTTGATTGATCGAGTTTATCTCTTATTTCCCATTTTATCTCCTTTGGAATAATAACTTTCCTGTATATCTCGGGATGTTTATTCAGGACATCTTCCATTTTTACGGTTGCACGTGATGTGACAGAATGCAGTGCAAATTGGTTAACTATTCTTTGATCCATTGATGGAGGTTCAAAAAACAGTGCAAAATCACTTTCACCTTCATGTGGAAAGTCTTCTATTGTTTGCGATATTTGTGAAAGCATCTCAGTTGTAAAGATATCTGCGTTTTCTTCTTCCAGGATTTCTTTAAAGCGCGATGGAAGAAACTCGTGAAGTTTTATGTAGTCAACACACCATATTACTCCGTCTTTGTCGTATTGTTCCATATTGCTTGTGGCGAAGTGCATCGCTATAAGTGGTGAGTATGTCCAGTCGAGCAGTCTTGTGGGAAGGCCATGATGTCTTGCAATTGAAAGCCAGGTCCATATGGAATGTTCCTTCGGATTTATACCAGCGTATTTTATAAAGTTTCTTATGAGGTGTTGTTCAAGGATCCAGTATGAACCTCCAAGTCGCATTAAACCTGTTTTTAGGTCGTAGTTTTTGTCGGAAAGCCCTCTATATACGTAATCTGAACGAAATCTCCCTATACTTTTCAATGTTCTTGAATCCCTATAGAGAAGTTCCATTATCTCTTCCCATGAGTGTACTACAAATTCGTTTTCTTTCATATCTATTTTTCTCCTTAAATCTATAAATTTCTTTTTAGCCACACCACACAGAGCGTACCTTTCTCCGTTTTTCTAAGGTACACAACTTCCTTTTCATCAAGTTCTTTGAGTTTCTTTGAAAATTCCTTATCGCTAAATTTGAGATCTCTTTTTTTAAGTTCTTCTTTTAGTAAATCAACTGGAACTTCATCACCAATGTGATTTTTTATTCTTGCATTTTCATAGGCAATAAAGAGGTCTTTCACATTCAGAGCTGTTTTTTCTGATAAAGAACTGTTTTCTTCTTTCAGGTATATAAAAACTTCATCTATATACTCAAACGCACGGTCTATTTGTTCTTTAAGAATTGCAATATCCTTACGGATCTCATTCATTGTACTGTAAAATTCATCACGTGTGATGTAATCCATTTTTCTTTTTCCGGGCTTTGTTCCAGATAAAAAGAATCTGTTTCCAACTCTTATTACTTTTCCAAGGTCAATGAGTTCACCCAGTATTTCTTTTCCCTTTTCTAATTCTTCTTTTTTTCTTCCAAAAATTTCTGTTATTGTAAGCCCTGCTTCTCCAGAGTTTGCAATTTCTTCAAGAACATCTTCTTTTGATTTCATACTTCCCCCTTACACTAAATTCACTTTGAGGACATTCACAAATTGCTTTTTCATGTATTCTTCGTCCTCTTCTGTAAGCCCTTTTGTTCCATTTACTGGAACGATAACTTCATATCCATTCATTCGTGCATCTGCTGCTGTGTAATGCACACAGATATTCATCGCAACACCGCAGATCCACAACGTTTTAATATCGAGTTTTTTGAGAAGATCATCAAGATTTGTCCCATGAAATCCAGAATACGTTTTTTTCTTTATTATATAGTTATTTTTGTTAGGTTTCAAATCATCGACAATCTCAGCACCTTTTGTTCCTTCTACACAGTGAGGGGGCCAGAGTTCGAATTCTGGATCGTTTTTAGAATGTGAATCGCATACGTATATTACAGGGGAGTTTTCTCTTTCAAAACCTGCTTTTAGTCCTTTAATGAATGGAACAATTTCCTCTGCACCGTTTACTTTTAAAGCACCGTCGTCTTCTACAAAATCTTTCAACATATCTACTATAAGTAATGCTCTTTTCATCGTGCACCACCTCCGCAGGAATGATTATAGCACAAAAAGTTTCTTTGAAGGGATTTCTTTTAAAATTTTTTGAATGTCAAGGATATATGGGCCATTTGGATTCATTCGGACGAAAAATCTGTTTTTGTTTAAATACACAACCCTCTCTCCGTCGAGAGCGGCAATTGCAGGTTGGAAAGAAATGGGTATTTTATCGTTTTTGTTAAGAATTTTTATGTTTTCTACTTTTACCGTGTCCACTTTTCCGGGCATAATTGGTGTTTTAATGGAAAATCCATCTTTGCCTATTTTGGAATATCCCCAGAATTCTGAATGTCTTTTAATTGGCGTGTGGTATGCAAAAATTGCGGAAAGTCCTATTACTCCGGGTTCAGCAAAACTTACGAAGAGTTCTTTTATCTTGTTCGGTTCTACAACTGCTTTTGAACCTACGAAATCTCCTCTGATAACTGCAATGTCCACAAGTGCTATGTCTTTTAATGTGTTATTCTCTAAGAGTTCCAGTTTCTTTTGCCTTAACAAGAAATTCTTTTCAATTGTTCCCATTTTTAAGATACCAGCAAGCGCGAGCCCCACGGCTGTTCCTTCACAAAATTTTGGGTAAGCATTATTCGTTCCAGTTGAAATTGGAATGACAGGAGTGGTTGTTAATCCTTTTGCAACGAGTCTATTTGTTCCATCTCCACCAAGTACGATAATGCAGCATACATCGAATTGCTCCATCATTCTTGCAGATTTTACCGTGTCATTTTCGCCTTCAGGTTTAAAAGGCAAAATACTTATACTATCTCCAAATTCCTCCTTTATACGATTACCAAACCCAAATTCTTCTGGCATAAATATAAATTCCATTTTTCCGAAACTCAACGCAGTTCTCACTATTCTTTTTATAATGTTAAGTTTTTCAAAGTTGTTAAATGTGAAAGCGTCAGATACAATTCTTCTTACATCTTTGCCAGATACAGGATTTGCTATCACTCCAACCTTCATTTTGCAAGTTTCCTCACTATTGAGATGAGTTCCTCTTCTGAGAAATATTCAATTACTATTTTGCCGTGCTTTTTTGTGCCAGTTATTTTTACTTTTGTTCCCAATACTTTTGTGAGTGCCTCTTCCGTCTCAAAAATTTCTTTTTCTTTTTTTGTGAGTTTTTCTGTTTCTCTTACTGAAAGTTTATTTTTTACGATTTTGTTGTAAAGTTTTAGCATTTCTTTTTCATTTAAGGAAAGCAAACTTTTTGCATGTCCAAAAGTGATTGTTCCTTTTTCAATGCCTTTTTTGATTTCTTCGGGTAGGTTTAAAATTCTCAGGTAATTTGTAACCATAGGTCTGCTCATATTGAGCATCTTTCCAAGTTTCTCATCTGTAAGTGAAAACTCTTCCTTCATATTCTTTATAGCTTCTGCAATTTCTATTGGATTTAAGTTTTCCCTTCTTATGTTTTCTTCCAGCGTCATTCTAAATGCTTCTAAATCGCTTATGTTTTTAACTACTGCTGGAATTTCCTTTTTGTTTAAAAACTTTACTGCTTCAAGTCTTCTTTCTCCTGCAACGAGTTCAAAGTACTTACCTTTTTTTCTAACAACAATGGGCTGTATCATACCAAGGTTTTTTATCGACTCAGAAAGTTCAAGGATTGATTTTTCATCAAAATGTTTTCTTGGCTGATAGGGAGAGGGAATTATCTTATCTATCGGAATAAGTTTTATTTTATCAGTCATATTATTCTGGAAAGGAGTTTGGAAGTTTTGTAGATATTTCTATTTCCCGCGATTATTAGTTTACTGCGCCCCCTTGTTAAAGCAATTTTCAAAAGTGAATTATCTGCAAAGGAACCACCAATTTTCTTTGTATCGGTAAGCGATAAAATTACAATGTCTTTTTCCATTGATTCATTGGGTAAAGCAACTAAAATATCCTTTCCTGATTTTTCTTTTTCAAGAAGATATTCTATGTATGCTTTTTGTCTCTCATAAGGAACGATTATTTCTATCTGGGAATGTTTAGCACCTGCTTTTGTAAATTCTTTTGCTGCAAGGACTGTGAATTCTGCCTCTGCTTCATTCCATTTATTGTTTAATCCCTGGGTATTACCTTTGATGCTTATGTAAAGAACAAACTTTGATGGATCTATAACTTGTTTAAATCCAATGCTTGCCTTATCTGGGTTTAAAGAAGTCATTTCAACATCAGGTATACTGTCAAGTTTATCTGATAAAATAGGCTGTAAAAAATGCAGTATATGGTTGCCAAATCTGTATTCCTTTGTTAGTTTCACTTTGTTTGATTCTGGAATCCGCTCTTCGAACGGAATGGAATCAGGGGTTGTTATAAATATGATGTTTTCTGATTTTCCCATGAAAGATTCTAACAGAGATTTATTGGTATGTGAATTCAATAAAATTACGGTGTAATTGAATGAAGACGGTTCGTTATATAGTTCGTTATCCTCAAAAGAGTATATTTTAATAGAATCGTTCTGTTCTATGAGTTCGTCAAATTCTGATTTTAATATATGTTCTATCTCTTTTTTTCTGCTTTGTGTAATTATAAGGAATGTTTTTCCATATTTTACAAGTTCAGAAATAGCCTTCTTTAGAACATATTTTTTTCCTGTTCCGTGTTCGCCGCTTAGTGATAAGAACCCGTGCATGTTAATGATTTTATTTACTGCTTCATTTTGGACTTTATCGTTCTTTATGAATTTTTTGGATTCGTAAACATCCATTACAGATTTCTTTTCAGTAGCATAGGGCATTGATGAATTATTTGAATACACAAAATCGAATATTCCTTTTGCAGCCAAGTTTCTTTTAGGGAGGGGAGATATAAGTTCCGGTGTTATGATTTCATTTTCTGAAATTATCTTTAAACTTCTGAAAGAAACTGTTTCTGTTGAAACAACTGTTTTTCTGTCGAGAGGTGGTCTTTCGGTTATAACTCCTTCTTCTTTAGGTTTTATTTCTGCCTCATTGGAAAGTATTTCTAAAGTATATGAGTAAGAACCGTTTAAAACATCTTTTGATTTGAGTTTAAGAGGAGTATTTCCCTGAATTGGATTGTTTCCAGAGGTTAGAGTTTTTAAATATATTTTACGGAATTTCAATTCTCTCTTAACAAGAGGATTTATACTTTTTATGAAGATGTCAAGTCGGTCTCTTTTATTATCAATCTCTTTGCAATATCTGTACACTGGACATTCGGAAGGACACTTTGTTTTAACCTCTTTTTTGAAGACATCTTCTTTAATCGGATAAATAAGGTTTTTAATTATTTCGTTCCGCTTTGTTGCAATATCCTGCGCATCTTTAATTTTCATTGTTTTTTCTTGCATTGTTCCTGAGTTTTCATCTATTACGACATATTTCAATGTTCCAGATGAAAGTGCTAAAATTTTGCCTTTCTTTTCATCGCCAGAAAAGACAACGGGAAATTTCCCAAAGTAAAGGGCATCTTTTACAAGGAAACCGGTTTTCTGGTCATAGATAAATTGTTTGTATGAAAATTTCCCCTTTAATTCTTTTGAAAAGCGCGTTGCTATTCGGGAAAATCTGTTATTTGAATTTACTGTACGTATTCCTTTAAAAAACAAAAGTTCTTTCTTTTTGTTTTTTTTCTTAATGAGAAACAGTGTATAAAAGATTGGAGCTAAACTACAAAAGTTTGAAAATTCCATCTCTTCATAAGTAACAAATATTTCGGGTTCAATAAATGTGAGTGTTTTGTCAGAGGTTTCGTATATTGTGCCTAACAGCCTCTTTTTCTTTTCAACGTTTAAAAAAGAAATAATATTCCCCTTTTTCACGTATAAATCGAATTTTCCGATTACTTTAAATAAGCCGGAAGAATCCTTTAAAGTGAAAATTTTACTTCTATCTTTTGCTTCCTTTATTCCTATAATCTCTCCTTTTATATTCATTTTATCTCCTCTTAAATTTATAGTATATATAATTACAAAATATTTTCAAACTTGACTTTGATATTTTTTTGGGTATAATTTTAGTGAATTTAGGAAATTTTTGTATTTGGAAGGGAGGGAATAAATATGGCGCGTCTA
>CAYXJW010000047.1:0-4812 GCA_964465465.1 uncultured Caldisericales bacterium | reverse complement strand
TTGCATCACTTTTCTTATCACTAAAAGAGAATACAATAAATTTAACATTCTTCGTATCGTACTTTTTAAACTCATATGAAAGTCTTTCGATACTGGAAACACAACCACCACAATCAGGATTTCCACCAATTGCAATAATTTTATAATTCTTGAAATCACTTAACTTATACTTATTCCCATTCTCATCAGTGAACGTAATATCAGGAACTTTTGTGCCACGTTCAGCAAAAATGAAACCTCCTTTTGAAATTTTATCGAACTGAGCAGTACCATATTTTTCAATATAGAATAAACTTATAGCTTCTCTTACTTTATTTTTAATAACAAGAGCAGTATTACTGTCATCGGTATAAATTCCGTCGAACCGATTGATTATAGAAATAGCAGTTTTTCCTTTAAAAGACGAGAAAAACTTATCAAAATTTACTTTACCACCAATGTCAAAGTATGTTGGTTTATAAGGTAAAAGCCCTACTATTTTTAAGTTATTATCCACTACAAGTAACATAAACACTTGTTTAGGAATCAAGCGAGATTTGTTTGCATCAGGATTATCCATAAATAAGATTGCGTCCTCCCCAATCTTTTTTCCATCCTTCAGTAAGTCTTCAGCTGCAAAACTATCTGCTACTCTCAAAGCATTAGAAATTGCTCTCGGATTAGCAATTTGAGGTTTAAATCCAAGGATTTCTTGAAGAGCTTGGTCTTTACTCATCACTTTAGTATATTTCATTATTTTCAAACGAGGAATTAATATAGCAAAAACCACTATACCAATAATTGCTATTACCGAAATGGTAATATATAACTTCTTTAAATTCGTTTTAGAAGCTGCTTTGCCTTGTCTATTCTTGTGCTGTAAATTTCTTTTCATTTTTCTTCTATTGTCTCTCGCTTTACTCATCTATTCCTCCTATCAAATAGTGAAAATTTTCATTAATTACAGGGCTAATATAAATCTTACTTTATATTTCTATTTCAAATAAAGTCAAATAAAGATTAGAAGAAGATTACATTTTATATCCGAACTTTCTGAGAAGTTCTTTTCTTCTCTTTATATCTTCTTCTGTTTCAATTCCCTTTGGCTTTACCCCATCAATTACACCAAGAATCCCTCTACCTTGCTCAGTCTCAGCGATGATAATCTGAATAGGATTTGCACTTGCCGTATAAATCGTACAAACCTCCTGAACATTTTTAATTGCGTTAAGTACATTGATAGGAAATGCATCTTTCAAAAAAATAATGAAAGAATGGCCAGCACCAATTTCATATGCATTTTCACGGGCAAGTCTTATAAGTTCTTCTTCGTTACCTGCCCATCTTACTAGTGCATCTCCCGAGGCTTCAACAAAGCCAATACCAAATTTTATCGAAACAGACGAAGTTATAAGCGCTTCGTAAAGATCTTCAACTGTTTTAATAAAATGCGTTTGACCGATGATAACGTTCAGGCCCTCCGGCTTTTTTACTTTCACTATTTTTATTTCTAATTTCATTTCACTACCTCCCGCCTGAGTTATATTTTTCATTATATTGAAACTTATTTCACAGTCAAATTAACTTTTCGGCCGCGTTCCTGGTTTACCCTCAATGACGTTATTGAAAAATCTCTCAGTAGGATATGCGAGATCTATATCATAACACTTTGCAAATTCTGTAAGCACATCCTCCCATATCCGCTCTGCTGAACCCCTTCTATTTCTTACTCTACAGAGATAACGAATTGTCAGCATTACTCCACTATCTTCAACAGAAGTGTACACTCGTGGAGCAGTGTTTTTGTAGAGAATTGCATATTTTCTACTCGCCTGTTCAATACTTTTTCTTGCAATTTCACTTACAGGTTCGCCATATTTTCTCGCTATTTCTTCTAAAATTCTTTTTGCCTTTTGCCAATTACTCTCAAATGTAATCAAAACACCAACTTCATTCCATATAAAAGGAAATCCTTTAGAATAATTTACAAGAGAAGTCGTCAAAGTTAACTCATTGGGTATGTGAATAATTCGCCCTGTGCTTTGATCCGCATCAACCCAATTCCCCACTTCTATCATTAAAAATTGAAAAAGTCCTATATCAATAACATCCCCTATATGCCCTTTTATTTCAACACGATCTCCCACTTTAAAAGGCTGTTGAGTAATAATAAAAAGCCAGCCCGCAAAGTTTAGAATAGGGTCTTTTAAAGCAATTGAGACACCAGCAGAGAGAAGCCCGAAATATGTTGCAAACGATCTCATGCCGTTAATCCAGACAAGTCCTACAAACAGAATTGTTGAAGCAGTAGATGTATAGTTCAGTCCTTTTCTCCACCCATAACGAACATGTACATCTTTTATACGCACATTTACGATCTTTAAAATAATTCGCTTTATAACCCAGATCAGTACAATAATTGCAATGGATACAAGAATTTTTTCCTGAATCGTTCTACCTAAAAAATCAGAAATATATTTCATATATACATCACTTCCCTATACAAAACTTTGAAAAGATACTATTTAGAATTTCCTGAGGTGCTGATTCACCAGTTATTACACCTAAACTTAAAATTGCCTCTTTAAGTTCCTCTGAAACAAGTTCATCAACACCTTTTCCAACTAAGTTCTCTGCCTTTTCTAAATGGGAGAGTGTATCTTCAAGAATTTGTTTCTCTCTTTCCGTTGTTATAAAGAGTACTTCATTTTCATTAGGTGCTATCTTCTCCAGAATGCGCTTTTCAAGGTTTTCCACTCCCTCTTTTTTTAAAGCAGATATTTTTATTATCTCCTCGTCTGGAAACATCTTCCTGAGTTCGCTCACTGAAATTTTTTGTGGTAGGTCCGTTTTATTAATGATAATTATTCTTTCTTTTCCAGAAGTGAGTTCTGCAAGTTTTTTGTCCTCCTCTGAAAGTTTCTCATTAGAATCAAACATAAATAGAATAATATCACTCTCTTTTATGGTCTTCACTGCACGTTCCTTACCAATTTTCTCTAACATATCAGATGTTTCTCTTATTCCAGCAGTATCTATAAATCGCACGGGTACTCCAAAAAAATCAATGGTTTCCTCAACTGTATCCCTTGTAGTTCCGGGGATTTCGCTTACAATGGCACGTTCAAATTTTAAAAGTGCATTCAATAAGGTAGATTTTCCAACATTTGGCTTTCCTACAATCGCAACTTTCACACCTTCTTCTATTCGCCTTCCACTTTTGTATGAAGAAATCAGGTTTTTAATCTCGTTCTCTACTTCAGTTATTCTCTTTTTAATATCTTCAGGTTCTGGCTCCTCTACATCAAAAGGAAAATCAATTGCACCTTCAATAATGGAGATTATTGAAAGAATTTCGTTTTTTATTTTGCCTATTTCACTGCTTAACTCACCAAAAAGCCTTTTTGATGCAACTTTCAACGAACGCTCAGTTTTTGCCTCTATTAATTCAATAACTGCTGCAGCTTCTATAAGGTCCATTTTCCCATTCAAGAATGCACGTTCTGTAAATTCGCCTCTTTCTGCAAGTCTGCTTCCAAAATTGAGCAGCAACTTTAAAACATACTCCAAATTCTTTATTCCACCATGCATCTGAAGTTCCACAACATCTTCTCCAGTGTAAGAATGTGGGGCTTTGAAATATATTGCGATAGCAGTATCAATCTTCTCACCTGTGTCTGGATCGAAAACAAATCCAAAATATGCCCGTCTGGGCAACTTAATTTTTCTTGAAAAGATCTTCTGGGCAATAAAAAGGGCGGTAGGCCCTGAAAGCCTTACCACCCCTATACCACCATATCCATACGGCGTGGAAATTGCCGCTATTGTATCGGTATTCACTTCTTCAAATCCACTATAACTCTTCTCCTTGGTTCCTTTCCTATACTGTGAGTCCATATATTCGGATAATTTTTCAAAGTCATGTGAATAATACGCCTTGCTGCAGAAGACATCGGCTTTAATTCAACTGGTTCCCTTAATCTCTTTGCTTTCAGTGCTGCATTCAATGCAATTGTTTTTAAAATTTCATACTGCTTTGCTTTATAACCATTTATATCAAGTATAATAACAGGAAACCCTCTATCTAACTTATGCGCATAAACATTTAAAATATATTGCAAAGAACGCAGCACATTGCCGTCCCTTCCTATAAATACACCCGGGGATTGCAGATGCTCTATGTTTATATAGTAACCGCCATAGCGCTTTCCTGCAGAAATCGTAACTGATTCCCCGATTGAAGAAAAAATCTTTCCAAGAAACTCTTTAATTTTTCCTTCTACCATATCTCACTTCTCCTCTTTTTTATTCTTTCCTTCTAATTTCTTCTGACTCTTAGGCTCCTCAGTTGCTATTTTCAAAACATGAATAATGTAGAGTTGCTCAAGTGCCTGTATGAAGGAGTACGTAATCCAGTAAAGTAATATTGAAGGAGCCCACTTTATTGACCACACTGCCATTATAATAGGCATAAAATACATCATCATCTTTGTGTTCTGATCCATCTCCTGACCGGGCAGCATTGAGGTTTTTGTTTGCAAGAACATCGAAATAAGAACAAGTGCCGGAAGAATATAGTATGGATCAGGAGTATTAAGATTCGGAAGCCAAAGGAACCTCTCCAGGTTAAACGGCGCATAGTTAGCAAGCGCCCCAAATAAAATAAAGAGCAGGGGCCACTGCACAAGCAATGGCAAACAGCCTCCGAACATATTTACATTATGTTCTTTATAGACTTTCATAACCTCCTGATTAAGTTTTTGTGGATTATCCTTGTATTTTTGCCTGAGTTTGTTGATTTCGGGCTGAATTTTTTGCATACCTGCTGTAGAT
>CAYXJW010000046.1:0-66821 GCA_964465465.1 uncultured Caldisericales bacterium | reverse complement strand
GCTTTATAGTAGAGGAATTCATCTGGCACATACTCATAAAATAAATACTGTGTAAAATTAATCACCGGTATAATACCGAGCAGTTTGTTGTCACCATCTACGACATAAACACTTCTTGTCTTTGGATCTTTTACAATAGCCCTGGCTATTTCCATTGCATCAGCATCTTTTTTTACTGTTGAAGCACTTTTTGTAATTAATGTTCTTACGGACTTTACTCTAAGTGATTTCATTTTTTAACCTCCTTATTTCCATCGGAAATTTCTCCTGCTAATTTAAACGTTAATTGGGTTATTGGTGGACCAATAACTTCAAGTACAAGTGTTGTTGCCACAATTACAGTCATAATATAGTTTCCTGCCTGCGGGAAATATTCCCTGCCAAGTATAGCCATTCCAAGAGCTACCCCTGCCTGTGGAACAAGCCCTAATCCAACAAATTTGCGGACAGTTGTTGGAGCCTTTGACAAAAATGCACCTGTTGTTGCACCCAGATACTTTCCTGTAAATCTCATTCCTATATATATTGCACCTATTAATCCTATTGTTGTTATTGCCTTAAGGTTAAATCCTGCACCTACCAGGACAAATAGAACAAGCATTAAAGGTTCAGCAAAGAATTCTATACCTTCAAAATACATTTCTTCATTTTTTGCAAAGTTAACAACCACTGTACCTAAAGCCATACATGCAAGAAGTGGAGAATAGTGAAAACTCATTGCAATTCCAGCCGTGAGAGAAATAAAACCAAGTGAATAAATTAATCGATATCCTTTTGTCTTAATAAATCGTGCGAGATAAGAAAATATCAATCCGATACCAGCACCTATTCCAAGCGTATAAATTATTTCAAGAACTGCTCCAAGCAACATTCTGGCGGGAGAAATATTTGCAGAACTTCCGGATTTCATTTGTATTGCAAGAATCATTGATATAACAAATATAATTAATCCCCATGCATCATCTATTGCTACAGTACCAAGTAAAACGTTTGTCACTGGTCCTCTAGTTTTGTATTGTCTTGAAACCATAAGTGTCGAAGCAGGATCAGTTGCAGCAGCAAGAGCACCGAACAAAAGAGAGACATAAAGAGGTTTATGTAAAAAAAGAAAAACCCCAAGAGTTACAAAAAGCCACGCACCACTTGCTTCTAACATAGAAACAAATAGAATTTGTTTGCCCGTCTTTTTGAACACCGAATATGAGAAATTTCTCGAAATCATAAATGCCACTATGCTTAATACAAAGTTTGCTATTATATCAGTATTTCTTAAGAAGGTTTTGGGCACGAGGTTTAAAAGATAAGGCCCTATGAGTATTCCCATTATGATATATCCCGTTACATAAGGGAGTTTTATCTTTTCAATAATAAGAGCCGCTATTAACCCCAAAAGCAGCATTGTTCCAAATGCAAATATCAAATTCATATTTAACTCGCCTCCCTATTCATTATGTATTAATATAATCCTATTTTTAGAAAAACCAAAACGTATTATAATACATTTGAATGAAAAAAACAGTGCTTATCTTTTTAATAATAATTTTTATTTTTGCATTAATTCCGGGTGCTTTTGCGGAAAGTACATCTCCATACACAAAAAATAAGTTCGTTTTAAAAGGTTATGTGATTTCAAATATTCCAATCGGTGATTTATTTTCAAAGTTCTACAATGTTCTTCCAGGGTTAGACAAGGTAAACAATGCTGAAGAATTAAAAGCTAATGAATATACAGACAATGCAAATGATATACCATTATTCGCAAAGGTCAACCTTTTTTCTTACGATATTATCGGAAAGAAGGAAAAGACAGTTTCCGATATACAAGAGCAGTATACTTTACTTCCCATAGAAGATTATTACGAAAAGGAAAATATTATTTCTGCATTAAATTCTCTGTATGAACAGAATGGAATTGTTACTCCTTATGTTACAAAATCTCCTCCTGAAATAAAAGTTACATACAAAGAAGTTAGTACTGGAAGAAAAAGTTCCCGTATAGCAGTTAGGCATGTTGTAAAAACAAACAATGTAATAACACACTTTTTAATGAATCCATATGCAAGGCCGATAAATGAGAGAATCAACAGATTTGATTTTGCTGAGACCTATGATATAAATCCATGCTTCACGGCAACTCTAATACAACGAAGCACTTCTGGAAATAGCAAAGCAGATTTTACTGGATTTTTCGTAGATATACCTGAAATTCCTAACCAACAATATTATTCTATTGTAGAAAACTCTTTAAAGCAGTTTTCTTCATATGTTCACAGAAAGAATAAACTTCTTTTAGTCGAGAACCTTTCAGATGAAAATTATAATTTGGGAAAATATGGAGATATTATTGGAATAGTTTATCCGAAAAAAGATGTAAGCAACTTTTTAGAAAAGGTGCGAAAAGCTTATCCTGATAAAATTATCTTTGCCTCAATAGATGCTGATTTTAGCAACTCTGCTGTTCTTAAAAAGATATTACAGAACCTTGCAATGTATGGAATTTATCCTGAATTTATGAGAGACACGGTAACTGGAGACTTTTTCTACTACGAAAAGACATTGGGTGAAAACTCAGATTTAATAAATCGGTATGTTAAAATTATAGAAACGGAAAATGGTTTTAAATTTGAAAGACATTTTTCATACAAAGGATTTTCAGTTTCCGAGTTTAAAAATAAAAACGGAACAATTTATGCAGTAATGGGAAATGGTAATTTCACATACCCAGTTACAGGATTTGAAAATTCAAGCGTTTATGATTTTTATGGAAGAAAAATTCCAACTTTTGAAAGGGCGAGCGAACTTTACACCAATGTTAAAATAGACGATTTCAAATTCTTATTTGCCAGGATAAACAACGCTTCAGATATCGTCTTGCTTGGTGTGATTCCTCACACTTCTGCTGGTGTAGTTTCTTTAGTTTTCCGTAATTTAAGCAGTAAAAAGATCACAGCACCGATTTCGATAAAATTTAAAAATAAAGTACTGTTTAGTGACAATTTAACGTTTCTTCCGCTTTCTGTTAGGTTGCTCTCTGTGAAAACAAAGGCAAGCGTTAAATCAAGTTCTATAAATGTTTCCCTTCTGGGAAATACTTTTAAGTTCTGGATTTTCAAAAAACAGTTTCCCTTTTCTGGTTTTATTATTTTTACGCTGCTTTTTGTTTTGATTGCACTCTCTTTATTTGTCAGAAAGAAAAGACCAATTAAAAAAATTTTAAATGTAAAAAAGTTTATACTTGCAGTTTTTCTGTTTCCAGTTGTGTTGATTTTACTAAACCGCTATTTTATCCATTATTCGTTGCATACAATTACATTTTTTGTATTTTCTCTTATGTATCTGCTACTTGCTTTTTATGATACAGAGTTTCAAGATCAGTCTTTTTCCGCATTTGCTATATTGTTGTTTTTAGGACTTTTGTTCAACTACATCGAGTTTGGTACACTTCTTCCTCATTATTTTAGTGGAATTTTACCATTTCCACGATACAACATCATGATATACATCATTCCATTTTTGTTCAGCGTTCTATTCTTTGGAATGTACGGAAATGCAAAGATCGGAAAAGTAGAGATAATTCTTTTCATTCTTTCTATTGTTGGACCAACCTTTTCATATAGACCCATTTTAAGTCCATTTGTTAATGGATTATTTATCAATTCTTTTTATCCAGTTTTGATACTTCTTGTTGGTGGTGCTTTACTTGGAGTTTTTCATAAAAAAGGCTTCACAGCCTACTTAATAGCGTTTGGAATATTTTTGGGAATTGTAGCGCTTGGCATTTATACCTCGATTAAATTTTATAATCTTGCCGTAATTTACCCAGATAGTACGAGAGCACTTATCATAATGAAAGATCTGTTTTTATTTTCTTTGCCGTTTTATTTTTTACTTTTACTACATCACAATATAGTTAAGAAGAATCCCCATATTTCTTTAAATAAAATTGTTTCGGTATTCTTTTCTCTCATTGCTCTTGCAGTTTATCTTACTCAGTGGGGAATTAAAATTATGGGTTCAGGAATTATTGAAAGAGTCTTTGCTATGCCTCTTTATATGCTTGTTGTGTTCCTTATGTCCATTATCTTATTTGAACCAATAAATAAGAAAAATTCAGTCTAACTTATTGCAAATATGTGAAAATTTTCTATAATAAAATTTGGAGGTGAAATATGGCTAAATACAAAATCACTCAGGACAGAGACGCTTGTATTGGTTGTGGTGTTTGTGCATCTATCTGCCCCGAAAATTGGAAGATGGATGACGACGGTAAGGCAAGTCCAATTTCCTTTGAATCGGATGCAGATTGCAATAAGGATGCGGCAGAAAACTGCCCAGTTCAATGCATCCATGTAGAGGAAATCGGATAGATATTGAAGGGCGTGCAACACGCCCTTTTTTCTGATGAACATTTTGGTAATGAAAGGAGGCACCATATGAACGATGTCTATGAAGTGAGAATGCATGCAAGGGCTGGACAGGGTGCAAAGTCTGGTTCTCAGTTACTTGCAGAAGCAGCCTTTAAAGAAGGCAAATGGATACAATCCTTCCCCGAATACGGCTCTGAAAGAAGAGGGGCTCCAACAGTATCCTACACAAGAATTTCTAACAAGAGGTTGAGAACACATGAACCTATCGTAAATCCTGATGCTGTTTTAGTGTTTGATCCAGGACTTGCAAGAACCATTGACGTGATTCATGGATTATCAGAGGAAAACGGTATTTTAATTGTAAACAGTACGGATTCAGTGGAAGAGGTCAAAAAACAAACCGGTTTTAAAGGAAAGACTTATGTTCTTGATGCTACTGGAATCTCCCTTGACTTGCTTGGTATCGATGCACCCAATGTACCAATGCTTGGTGCATTGATCAAAGTTACTGGAATTGTGAAACTTGAATCTCTTGAAGAAGTAATTAAAGAACACTTCCTGGAAAAGCTTGGTGAAGAGAAAGTTAACAAAAACCTTGAAGGTTTAAGAAAGGCTTACGAGGAGGTAGCAAAATGAGTGAGAAGAAAGGCTGGAAGGAATTAATGCGTGGCTCGGATTTGCCACCTGCATCCTCCCTTGAATACAAAACAGGTTCCTGGAGAACATTAAGGCCTATTTGGGATCCTGATAAATGTACCCACTGTATGTTTTGTGTGGCATATTGCCCGGATATGGCAATTCCTGTGAAAGTGACTGAAGAAGGTGTAAAAGGTTTTGGTGGAAGAGTGTATAAAGGAACAGTAAGACTTGAGACAAATTTTGATTACTGTAAGGGCTGTGGTATTTGTGCAGAGGAGTGCCCTACGCATGCAATCAAGATGATAAGAGAAGAAGAAGCCGCAAAGGCTTCTAAATAGGAGGTGCGAAGTATGAGCAAATGGAAATCCCTTACCGGTGCACAGGCAGTTGCCGAGGCAATGAGACAGATTAATCCCGATGTTGTAGCAGCTTATCCAATAACTCCGCAAACTCCAATTGTAGAGCAATTTGCTTCTTTTGTTGCGAATGGAATAGTGGATACAGAAATGATTCCTGTTGAATCAGAACATTCTGCTATGTCCTGCACAATAGGTGCATCTGCTGCAGGTGCCAGGGCAATGTGTGCAACTGCCTCGCAAGGACTTGCACTCATGTGGGAAGTGGTTGCAGCAGCACCTGGTTTAAGACTTCCCATCGTTATGCCTATTGTAAATAGAGCACTTTCCGCTCCAATCAACATTCATTGTGATCATTCTGATTCTATGGGTGCAACTACAATTGGTTGGATTCAAATATATTCTGAAAATGCACAGGAAGCCTATGAAAATATGCTCCTTGCAATAAGGCTTGCTGAACATAAAGATGTTTTGCTCCCTGTTATGGTGATGCAGGACGGCTTTATTATCAGTCATGGGGTAGAAAATGTAGAGATTTTTGATGATGATGCTGTAAAAAAATTCGTTGGAGAGCGGAATCCTGATAGGTTCCTTCTCGATGTTGACCATCCTTACACAATTGGTCCTCTTGCACTTCCTGATTACTACTTTGAAATTAAACGCCAACAGGAAGAAGCAATGCGAAATGCATTAAAGGTTTATTTAGAAGTTGGGGATGAACTTTCTAAAATTTCAGGACATAAATATCCATATTTTGAAGAATACAAAACCGAAGATGCTGAAGCAGTGATTGTAGTTCTTTCTTCGACTGCTGGAACGGCAAAGGATGCTGTTGACGAACTTCGTGAAGAAGGTAAAAAAGTTGGTCTTATTAAGCCAATTTTGTTCAGGCCATTCCCATACAAAGAGATGAGGGAAGCACTCAAAAAGTTCAATGTGATAGGAGTTTTGGACCGTTCAATGGCATTTGGCGCTTATGCTCCCCTGTATTCTGAGATCAGAAATACTTTATTTGAATTAGAAAAAAGGCCAAAGTTACAGAGTTATATTTATGGGCTTGGAGGAAAAGATATATTCAAGAGCGATATTAAGAAGGTATTTGAAGAACTGCTTTCCGGTGATGTAAATCCGGAAGAGCAGAGATACATAAGGTTAAGGGGGTAAAAATTATGGCTACATTACAAGAGATAATGGCAAAAGAGCCCGCACTTGCTTCCGGGCATAGAATGTGTGCGGGTTGTGGAATAGGCTCTATCGTTAGAACAGTACTCGCCGCCTCAGATAAACCGGTTATTGTTGCAAATGCTACAGGATGTCTTGAAGTTGTTACAACAATTTACCCATATTCTGCCTGGAAAGTTCCATGGATTCATCTAACATTCGAAAATGCTGCTGCTGTTGCAAGCGGTATAGAAACTGCTTACAGGGCATTAAGAAAACGCGGTAAAATTGGAAAAGAAGTCAACATTGTTGCATTTGGTGGTGATGGTGGAACGTATGATATTGGATTCCAGGCACTTTCTGGAGCGTTAGAAAGAGGTCATAAGTTCCTTTACGTTGTATATGATAACGAGGGTTACATGAATACTGGTAACCAGAGAAGTGGTGCTACTCCTTATGGCGCAAGTACAACAACGGTTCCTGCAGGAACAAAGAGTTTTGGTAAGCCTCAATGGAGAAAGAATATTGTTGAAATTGTTGCAGCACACAGAATTCCTTATGCAGCAACTGCTGTCAATCATAATATTCTTGATCTTTACAATAAAGCAAAAAAAGCATTTGCTGCAGATGGACCTTCCTTTATTGCAGCACTTCAGCCCTGTACAACAAACTGGAAATATGATCCGGCTTTAACAATGAAATACTCCAAACTTGCAGTAGAAACCAATTTTTGGCCTCTCTATGAATTTGACCACGGAAAGCTCCACATAAATTACAAACCCAAGAATAGAAAGCCAATCGAAGAATTCCTTAAAGGCCAGGGAAGATTTAGACATTTATTTAAACCGGAAAATAAACATGTTATTGAAACAATGCAGAAAATGATTGATGAAGAATGGGAGAGATTACTCAAACTTGAAGAATCTGGAGCTGTGTTGTAATTATTGTTTAAAAAAGTTTTCTTTTGCCCCGCTTTTTGCGGGGCATTTTGATTTGAAACCAAAATATGCTATGTTATAGCAATGGAGGTTTCTATGGAAAAAGTAATAGCAGCATTTGGGCTTAAAAGCGAGAATCAACTTACAGATAAGCATTTTGGCGACTCTCTATTTTTTGATATATATGCAATAACTGAAAGCGGATTTTTAAAAGTCAAAAGAGTTGAGAATCCAAAAGTTGAGGAAAAAGTTCATGCTGATCCTAAAAAAGCAAAAAAGATTGGCAAATTGCTAAGCGAGGCTGGCGTGCTTGTTGCTTTTAGAATGGGACCAAATATTTTGCGTATGAAAAAAACTTTTGTTCCAGTTATTGTTAATTCAACAAATCTAAACGAAGCATTAAACTGCATTATGAGAAATTTAGATTTAATTAAACAAGAACTCAAAAAGCAAGGAGAAAAGAATTATATAACTTTAAAAGTAAAGGAGGATTAAGATGGAAAAACATGCTGACATTGGAGTTTTTGGAGGTTCTGGGTTTTACTCTTTTCTTGAGAACATGAGGGAGGTAAAAGTGGAAACTCCCTATGGCTCACCTTCTGACGTTATAGCAATTGGCGAATATGCTGGCAAGAAAATTGCCTTTCTTCCGAGGCATGGTAAGTTGCATCAATACCCGCCGCATAAAATTCCTTATAGGGCAAACCTTTGGGCAATGAAAAGTCTGGGTGTTAAAAGAATTATTGCCCCAACGGCAGTTGGAAGTTTACAGGCGAATATAAAGGTGGGTGATTTTGTTGTAACTGATCAATTCATAGACAGAACATCAGGAAGAGAATGTACATTTTATGATGGGCCTATAACAACTCATGTAAGTCTTGCCTATCCATATTGTCCTGAATTAAGAAGTATAGCAATTGATGTTTTAACTGAACTTAAATATCCTTTCCATCCAAAAGGAACAGTAGTTGTTATTCAAGGACCGCGATTTTCCACAAAAGCGGAAAGCGAATGGTTTACAAAAATGGGCTGGGATATTATAAATATGACACAATACCCGGAAGTGGTGCTTGCAAGAGAACTTGAGATGTGCTACGTAAACATTGCTACTGTAACAGATTACGATGCTGGTATTGTTGCAGGAGGTAATGTAGAGCCCGTTACTCAGGAAATGGTAGCAAAAAAATTCGTTGAGAATACAGAAAAACTAAAAATTATTATTAAAAAAATGATTGAAAGGATACCTGAAGAAAGGCACTGCACCTGTGGAGAGGCGCTAAAAGGTGCACGAGTAGGAGAATAATAAAAGATGCTTCCACTCAGGGATACCCAGGAAATAAGCATTTTCCCAATAGCGACGATTGCAATTATTATTATTAATGTGTTTGTATTTGTCGCAATGTACATTGCAGCATATTCATCTCCAAACCCGCAATATTCTCTTGCACTTACCTATGTAAAGTATGGATTGGTTCCATACGAACTTACGAAGGGGCACCTTATATATCCAACTATTCGCCCGGTATGGATTACACTTTTTACTTCTATGTTTCTACACGGTGGTTTTGCTCATATTTTGGGAAACATGTGGTTCTTCTGGATATTTGGGAACAACGTGGAAGACTACCTGGGCTCTGTGAAATTTGTTCTGTTTTACATCGCAGGTGGAGTTGTTGCAGCACTTACACAGGTTGCGATTAATCCATCTTCAAAAGTGCCTGTTATAGGAGCAAGTGGTGCCATTGCAGCCGTTATGGGCGCTTATTTTTATCTGTTCCCACGTTCTAAAATAAAAACGCTCCTCTACGTTTTTTATTTCATAACATTTGTTGAAATTCCAGCACCTTTCTTTTTAATTGTTTGGTTTCTCATGCAGCTTATTCCTGGGCTTACTCCCAGTGGCAGTTCGCAGGGCGTTGCTTTTTGGGCACATATAGGAGGATTTGTGTTTGGTCTTCTTGTTGCCATTATAATAAAGAAGATGAAGGAGAACGGAACGTACGGAGAATTTTACTATTGATGAAGTAGATTTATTAAAAACGAAAGTTCAAATACTGGAGAGGAAAGTACTTTTACTGGAGCACCTATTACAGGAGTACTTTCCTTTTTCTATTGAAAAACTAATTGAACGCAGAGGTGTTAAAATATCTGCCTCAGGAAGGAAAATCCCTGCTGTAATAAGCACTCAATTTTATGAGAACTTAAAGAGTTATTATTTTAGAAGGATTTTACACGATGTGCTTTTCTTAAAAACGGTTGACAAAAAGCACATTGATCTTCTGATAAAAAAATGGGGAACAGGTGTACCTGATTATCTCTTATTTATGGAACGATTAGGTATCATTACTAAGAAGAATAGAGTTTATATTGCAAATTTCCCTATTTCATTTATTGGCAACCTACTTGAATGGCTTATTGGAAAATTTCTATCTGAAGAGTTGCATCTTGAAACTCTTATCAATGTTCGATTAAAAGGATTTGAAAACGGCGGTGATATAGACATTATTTCACGCATAGAGACTAAACTTGTGATGATTGAATGTAAGGAGAGTCCTCCAAATAACGTGCCTTTTACAGAACTAAAGCACATCTGTGAGAGGGTAAACACCTTTAAGCCCGATATTTTTATTTTTGCAATCGATACAACACTTTCCATCAAAAGGAACATTACGGATAATCTTGAAAAGATATGTAAAACAAACTTCATAAAACTAAGAGAAGGCGTTTATAAGAATAGTGCCACATTTTTTGTCGTGAGTTCGAAAAGAGACCTGCTTCAAAATATCTCCTTTGCAATCATTGAGGGAACGAATGAGTTACGGTGAATTTAATAGGGCTATTCTTTGTAAGCCATCTCAATCCTCTTTTAATGTATCAAATTATGAATTTCACAATATAAATCCCGGGATAAAGAGGAAACTTGCAATAAAACAATTCTTAAATCTTGAAAACACACTTAAAAATTTGGGAGTAGACATTGTTTATACTAACGAACTGGAGGATCACCCCAATTCCGTGTTTGTTAGAGATACAGCAGTAATAGTAAAGGGTGGGTTTATTAGAGTTAAAATGGGACTTAAATCCAGAAGAGGAGAAGAAGAAAAGATGGCTTATTTCCTTTCAAAAATGGGTTTAGATGAATATGGCAGAATAGATCCACCTGGAACTCTGGAAGGTGGAGATGTTATCATAGGCAAAAATGTAGTTTTTATAGGGATTTCAAGTCGAACCAATGAAGAAGGAGCACGACAAATGTCTAAAATTCTACACTCACTTGATTTTGAAGTAAGAATTGCAAAATTCAAAGGTCCATTTCTTCACATAGGTGGAGGTATGAGTTTAATTGGTGAAAATACAGTGATTTACTGCAAGGACTCTTTTCCGAAAAACTTTTTTAAAGGATTTCATAAAATAGAAGTTAGTTGCGATAACTTTATTGGAGGAAATGTCATTTCTATTAATGGAAATAACATCGTTGCTGAGAAGAGAAATTTAAGCGCAATAGATAAACTCAAGAGACATGGGTTTAATGTAATTCCCATTGATTTATCCGAGTTTGTCAAGGGAAACGGAGGTCCAGGTTGTTTAGTGCTTCCTCTTGATTGAATTTTGAAATCATTTTATTTTGTGTAAAATTGAAAAGAAGGAGGAAATATGGAAAATATTGAACTTAATTTTGGAGATTACAAAGTTGTAATTCCAAAGAAAAATGATTTAAGAAAGATTTACATTGAGATTACAAATCGATGCAATCTTAATTGTAAAATGTGTTTCAGGCGCTTCTGGAAAGACAAACTTGGTGAAATGACTTTTGAAAATTTCAAGAAACTTTTTTCTCAACTTAAAGACTTTCCAGACCTCGAAACTGTGTATCTTGGCGGCATAGGTGAACCAACGATTCATCCTGAATTTTTAGAAATCGCTAAAATAGTAAAAGAGGCAGGGTATAAACTTGAATTTGGCAGTAATGGTACAAGACTTGCAGAGTTTGCAGACGACCTGATAAAAATTGGTGTTGATAAAATAATGGTTTCTATTGACGCTCCGGACCCTGCAATTTACCGTGATATTCGTGGAACAGACTTTATGGGTGTTGAAGAGAACATTATGAAATTACAAGAAGCAAAGAAAAAAGCAGGGAGTTTTATACCGGAAGTTGGAATTGAAGTTGTTGTTATGAAGAGCAACGTTCATCTATTACATGGTATTCTTCCACTGGCTCACAAACTTGGCATTAACTACATTTTATTCTCTAACTTAATGCCTTTTAGCAAGTCCCTTTCGAAAGAAATTGTTTACGATGGCTCCGTGGACTATGTCCAACTCACAGATACGTTAAATGCTGATATAGGAAAATACAAAGTAAAACTTGTTTTTCCTAAATTCAATTTACAAACCGACAGAGTTTGCCAATTTATAGAGAACAAAGCAACGGTTGTAAGGTGGGACGGTGAAGTTGCTCCTTGTTATAGATTTTTGCACAGTTATACAGAGTTTATCTTTGGTAGAGAAAAGGAAGTCATTGCATATTCATTCGGTAATGTTTTTGAAAAAACGTTAGCAGAAATATGGACAAGCAAAGAATACGAAACGTTTAGATATATCGTTAAAAATGCCATTTATCCTTCCTGTACAGATTGTTCTTTACGAGACTTTTGCGATTTTACCAAAGATACAGAATTTGACTGCTGGGGAAATCATCCGTCATGCGGAGACTGCTTATGGGCACGTAATCTTATTCAATGTCCTTAGTGTACGATTAACCTCCGCCCACTGGTGGAAATATAGTGAGTTTATCATTTTCTGAAAGAGGAGTATTTTCCTTCTGTAAGAAAACGATATTTCTTCCGTTTACAAGATATATATAATCATCTTTAAGTGAAAAGTTTTTGCTTATGATCTCGTCCTTTAATTGTGGATATTTTTTAATGAGGTTTTCAATTGCCTCTTTCACGGTTTTTCCTTCTACAAATACCGTGTCAGTTCCCACAATTTCTTTTAAAGTAGCGTACAGTTTTACTTTTGGCATTATCCACCCCCTACACAAAGATTATAAGCATTGCGGAAATTAAAGCAATTATACCACCAAAATAGAACGGCGCACTTGGAGCAATATACTGGTACAACATTCCTGCGATTACTGATGCAGGAAAAGCCATAATGCCCACTCCAAAATTGTATAACCCGTAGGCGGTGCCTCTTGAATCTTGATTCTCTACAAGATCGGAAACAAATGCTTTTTGTGCACCTTCGGAAAATGCATAGTAAATTCCATAAAGCACAAATATTACGTAAAGATAAATTGGATTTTTTGTGAGTGCAAACCCTAAATAGCTCAATGCGTATATTGTATAGCCAATGACGAGTGTTTTTTTCCTGCCAATTATATCGGATAAAGCCCCGAGGGGAGTGGAAAGGAGCCCATATACTGCACTGTGCAAGAACCAGAGAAATAAGATTGAACTTGCAGTGAGACCAAGTTTTCCAGAATACATTGTAATGAACGCATCAGAACTATTTCCTATGGTAAACAAGGTTACAATCGCTATGTAAAAATAAAATCTTTTTCCTAAGTTGAATTTAGATTTCTCTTTGTTCGT
The DNA here is from genome assembly GCA_964465465.1 of uncultured Caldisericales bacterium. Lineage (GTDB taxonomy): Bacteria > Caldisericota > Caldisericia > Caldisericales > Caldisericaceae > AUK232. The sequence goes on along the minus strand of CAYXJW010000046.1, from coordinate 53,760 downwards.
TTTAACAAACTTTTTGAATTCTTTTTCTTTCACAAAAAGCATAAGTATCACTGCAATAAATGCAGGAATTAGAGCAAATTTAAATATTGCGTCAAAATTCGATTTACCAAAAATACTCAGTACCCAAATTCCAAGAAGAGGTCCAACTGCAGCACCTAATGTATCAAGCGCTCTGTGAAACCCAAAATAAAGCCCTCTGTTTGTTTCATCGGTATAAGAAGAAATGAGAGCATCTCTTGGTGCAGTTCTTATTCCTTTTCCCACTCTTTCAAATGCTCGTACCCAGAATACACCAATTGGAGATCTCATAAATGGTAAAAAACACTTGGCAAGGGTAGATTCTAAATATCCCAGGAACGCAAACCATTTTTTGTTACCAAATTTATCAGAGAAATAACCAAAGAATATTTTAAGAAGGGAAGATACACTTTCAGCAGTTCCTTCAATAACTCCTATGAAGGCGCCACCCGCTCCTATTGACTCTAAAAACAAAGGAAGCACCTTTACTATCATCTCAGAAGAGACATCGTTAAAAAAACTGACAAATCCCAGAATTATCACATTTTTATTTAGTTTTTTCATTTAACTTCCCTCCTATGTATTTGTAACCCTTAAATGTACTTGCAACTTTTATAAACTCTGCATCTTTCATAAATTGTAAAATATATCGTATCTCTTTTCTATTTATCTCGCTCTTCAAAAATACAAGATCGTAATGCTCTTCTTTGAGCGGCATAAAATCCAATCCAAGTGCTTCTGCAACATATCTAATTCCTATACCACAATCTGCACCACCAAGTTTAACGTTATTTGCAACGGCAAGATGAGTGTATTCTTCGTGCGTATAACCATTTATCTGTTCAGGGAAAATTCCATTTTTCTTTAAGAGGTAGTCTGTTATTACCCTTGTTCCTGATCCCTTTTGCCTATTTACAAAAACAATATCTTTTCTTGTAAGGTCTTTAATGCCTCTAATTCCCTTAGGATTTCCCTTACTGACAATAAGCCCTTGCTCTCTAATAGAAAAAGGAATTGAAACATATTCTTTTGTGAGATACTTCTTTAAAAAAGGCCTGTTATAATCTTCTGTTGTTTCATCAAACAGATGTACTGCTGTTATGTTGCATTCTCCTCTTTCGAAGGCAAGCAACCCTCCAAGGCTACCACTGTTTACTATTCCAAAATTGAAATCATTGACTTTGCTTTTAATAAATGCAAACAGAAAATTTAGGAGTGGATCGTTGCTCCCTATGAAAATAATTCCTCGTTCAGCGCTTATTTTATTTAAAAGTTCTACTTTTACACGACTTCCTGCTTCAATACCTTCACTGTCAAAGTCGATTTTTAAGATGCCGTCTGCATTTGAAACAGATGATAAAACGCCTGCACCCTTTTTTAACGGTACTGCTATTTTTTCCCCATTTACTGTCCCAAGTTTCACTCTTACAAATTCAGTAACACCTATGGAAGAAGTAATAGGTCTTTTCACTACTGCATTTATTGTTTTTGGTTTTGGTGGCTTAACACCTCGCATTTTGTATACAGTTTCCTTTAAAAAAAGATGCCCAACAATAAAAGACGACACAGGAAACCCTGGCATTCCAAAAGCTGGTTTACCAAAAATTTCACCGAGTATAACTGGTTTTCCAGGTTGAATAGATATGCCATGAACAAAAATTTTACCTATATCTTTAAATACACTTGCGGAAAGATCTTTCAATCCTTTTGCCGAACCACCTTCAATAATAAACGCATCGAAATAATTTTTGCTCTTTGTGAGTGTATCACAAATTTTCTCCACATCATTTGGGTGTATTTCAGCAATTACTGCATCGCCGCCGTATTTTTCTATCATACTTTTAAACATATACGAATTTGTATCTATTATATCGCCTATTGATATTTCTTTGCCGGGCTTTTTAATCTCCTCTCCTGTTGGAATAATGAGAAACTTCGGCTTTTTAAAAACCTTTACTTTGCTAATTCCACCTGCAAGTAAAACACCAATATGCACAGGCGATATCACTTCCTTTGGAAAAAGAAGCGTTTCCTTTATGCCTATGTCCTCGCCTATCAGTCTTACATTCTTATACGGTTGAATAGAAGAAAAAATTTTAAATCTATTGGCTGTAATCTCTATGTTTTCAATCATTATTACCGCATCAAACTCTGGCGGAAGAGGATCGCCGGTATTTACAATCTTTCCATCTTTGCCAAGTTCTAATATTTTTGGAGAGGATATAGAAGCACCTTTTGTTTTTTCTGATTTAACTGCAATTCCATCAACTGCTGATGCTGTATAAAATGGTGAAGATTGCTTTGAGTACACTGCCTCAGCAGAGGTTCTACCTGATGCCTTAACGGTTTCTACAAATTCTGTTCCAAGAGATAAGGGGTAATTTCTTTCTAATAAAAATTTTGCCCAAATCTTTTCAGCATCTTTAAGTGTTTTTTTGTTCAAAAAAAGTTCTCGCTTTCTTACCATAGTTCAAATTTCACCTTTTCTCCTTTCTTAATCCCCTCACTCAGGAGTGGTATTGTGATAAATCCGTCAGATATAGAAAGGTTACCAGTAAAGGCAGATTCAGAAAATAGTGGTTCAATGAAATTCTTTCCATTTTTAATATGCAGCTTTCCTAAAACAAATTCTTCCCTTCCCTTTCGTGACGGAATATTTTCCATAACTTCACCAAAAATTTCATTTGTTTTGCAAATAAAACCGCATTTTTTACAGATCAGCGGAGATATTACTTTTCGAAAGATTAAAAAAGAAGCAAGCGGATTTCCGGAAAGCCCTGCTATAAGTTTTCTTTTCGCAACACCCAATACAGTTGGTTTTCCCGGGGATAAATGTAATCCATGAACAAGGACTTTTCCACCTTCAAGGCTTTCAATTGCAGAAACCGTATAATCGTAATTTCCTTTACTTGTTCCTCCACTCATCACGATAACATCGTTCTCTTCTAACATTCTTCTGAGCGTTTTCTTAATAAGTTCTTTATCGTCTTTGAGTATCCCATAATACTTTGGTAAAAATCCCATTTCTTCACTCTCAGAAAAAAGGGTATAACCATTTATGTCAAATATCTTCCCGAATTCTACTTTACCACTGTCTATGAGTTCATCTCCTGTTGAGACAATTCCCACTTTTATCTTTTCATAAACCGGGATTTTTTTGTAGCCAAATGCTCTAATTGCGGAAATTTTTGCAGAGTTTATTCTCTCTCCCCTCTTAATGATAGGAGTTCCTTTTTTAATGTCGTCTCCTATTTCGAGCAGGTTTTCTTTATCGGCGACATCTTTGTAAAAGAAAATTTCATTCATATGCTCAACGGTATGTTCAATCATAACAACTGCATCTGCTCCATCTGGTACAACCCCACCAGTTGGAACAAAAACAGTTTCTCCATTCTTTAATCTCCCTTCAAATGTTTCTCCTATTTTAAGTTTTCCAACTAACTTTAATGGTACAGGATTTGAAGAAGAAGCCCCTGCAATGTTGCTTGTCTTTACTGCAAAACCATCAACGAGGGATTTTCTAAATGAAGGAATATCAAATATAGCATTAAGGTTATCTGCTATATACCAACCAGTAGAGTTTTCTACATTTATATTTAATTGATCTTTTTGTATATCAAATTCAGGTATAAGTAGATTATCAATTTCACTTCTCTTTTTTACTACAAGATATTTTTTATCCATTTTTCAAGTTCTGGAATAATTTCCTCAACCTTACCCAGTATGGGCAGTGTAGAAATTGCAAATATAGGAGCGTTTTTATCTGAATTTACTGCAATCACGTATTGTGCGTTAACACCAGAAGTGTGTTGTATTGCACCTGAAATTCCAAGAGCAATATAAACTTTAGGACGTATATCTACACCAGAGTCTCCTATTACTTTATTTAACGGCAGTATTCCAGAATCTGCAACCGGCCTTGTACACCCTATTTCCGCATTGATTTTTTCTGCGATTTTTTTAATTTGCGGAATGAGTGATTTTTTAACGCCTCTACCTATACCAATGACAACTTTTGCAGTTTCCAGAGGATTTTTGTCGAATGCTGTATCTTTTTTAAATTTGAGTCTTGATGGACCTATTTTTACTGTTTCTGTGTTTTCTACTGAAAATGGAATTTTTGTGTTAGAATTAAGCAGAAGTAAAACTGGCTTTGTAAGAGAATAAACCTCAGCCGAAAGATTTTCCCAACCAGGAACTACGCCTATAATTTTCCCGTCCTTAATATAAACATTGTTGCTATGTGAGATAAGACCAAGTTTTCTTTTTCCAGCAAAAAATGCTGCACTTTCCCTTATAATTGTTTCGTCAGAGAAAAGCATCAAATCAGGAGATATTCTCTCTTCAACATACTCAATAAAATGTACTCCATTTTCAAATGAACGGATCTCCATTTCGGGCACAAATTCAGCACAATCAGAGCAAGGATTAAATGATGCTGTTTTAACTTCCTCTGATATTTTTCTTGCAATTTCTATTACGTTGTTGTTTTGTTTAAAAAAAACGAGTGTTTTCATATTACCCCCACCTTTTTCAGTAATTTTGCAATTTCTTCTGCGCCATTTTCTTCGATCAACGATTTAGAAATTTTTACTTCGTTCTGTATTACCGAGAGGACAGATGTTTTTGAACCTGCAAGTCCACATTGCGAGATGTCTGAATTGAGCGATTTACTATCTACTATTTCAGTTTTCTTTGATTCTGCATTCTTTAAATAAAATAAATTTGGAGAAATACCGTAATTTGCATCGTCAGAAACGGACAAAAGAATAGGTGTTTGATACTCAAAGTATTCAAGTTTATCTTCAGTTTTTCTTATAATTTCTTTTTTGTTTACGCTTTTTACGTGTGTTAAGAATGGAATATTAAGAAATGCTGCAAGTTCACCAGGAATTTGCCCCGTTGCCCCATCTACTGAATAGTCTCCCTGAAAAATAATATCAAAATCTGGAACAAGTTTTTTTATACCTGCCGAAAGAATATAGGCTGTTGCAAGGGTGTCAGAACCAGCAAATGCAATATCTGATAAAAGATAAACTCTATCAAAACCGTATTTAAAAAGCGAATTGAGTATCTCAGCAGTAGAAGGGGGACCCATAGAAATGCCTATAAGTTCATCATCTGGATTTCTAAATTTGTTTGCTTCTTCAGCAGCAATGAGATCCGTTGGATTTATAATCATCTTTACTCCATCTCTATCTATCCTTTTTGTTTCTTTGTTAAATTTTATTCTCTCTGGTATTACCTTGATGGTAACTATTATTTTCATAAGTCCTCCTTGTTTCTTTTAAATAAAACCTTTATTATAAATGATATTATATGCCTCATTCTTAAAATTCTTGTTGGCTGAACAATCATTCTGTAAAGCCATTCTAAACCCATTTTTTGTATCAATGAGGGTGCTCTTTTTACTCTTCCGCTCCAAACATCGAAGGAACCTCCCACACCAATTGCGACTGGAACCTTCAATTCCTTGTGCGATCTAATCCATTTTTCCTGCTTTCCTCCGCCCATTCCAGCAAACAAAATATCAGTTTTGTTCTGGTTAATTTCTTCTATTATCTCTTTTTCTTCAATTTTGTCAAAATAGCCGGAATGGTAGCCCGAAATTTTCAAATTTGGGAACGATGAACGTATTTTAGTCAATGCTTTCTCCAGAACCTCTCTTTTAGCACCTAAAAAATAAATGGTATAACCTTTGTCTTCGGCGATTTTGAGTAAATCCCATGCAAACTCAATTCCGGGGATCCTATATATAATTCTCTTGCCAAACTTCCTTGCTCCCCATACAATTCCAATACCATCAGGGATAACAAGATCCGCAGTTTTTAAAATTTCAAAAAACTCTTTATCGTTAAACGCTTTTGAAGCCATTTCTCCATTTAGTGTTACAACAAGATGCGTTTTGTTTCTATCTTTTATGAAATTTTCAACTATTGAAAGATTTTCTTGTTTTGGCCTGTTTGAAATCCTTATATTGAAAAACTCTATTTCTTCCTCTGTTTTCTGTGGAATTTTCATTACAAGTATAACAAACTTTGGAAGGGAAAGTATCCGAGGAAGTCTTTTCGGATCGAGCAAAAATCTGTAAAGCCATTCAAGGCCAAGTTTCTGCACTACATAAGGTGCTCTTTTAAATTCTCCTGACAGAACATTAAAACTCCCTCCAACTCCCATTGCAAACTTCACATTTAGTTTTTGCAAATTTCTAAAAATGAACTTTTCCTGCTTGGGACTTCCCATTCCAACAAATAGAATATCTACATTGCTTTTTGAAATTATATCAACAACTCTATCTTCGTCCTGGAAATAACCGTTATGGTATCCTGCTATTTTTAGATCTGGGTATTTTTCTTTTAGTTCTTTAACAGATTTTTGAATTGCTGACTCTGTTGAACCAAGCAAAAAAACGGAAAATCTTTCTCTTTCTGCAAGGTTTAGTATATCAAGGAATAGGTCAATTCCGGTTACTCGTTCCTTAAACTGCTTTTTGTAAAAAATTTTGGCACTCCAAATCACTCCGATCCCGTCAACAAAATTAAGGTTGCTTCTCTCTAAAATCTTTTTCAATTCGTTGTCTTTGTATGCCTTTATGATTTTTTCAGGGTTAATGGCAACCGCAAAATGAGGACCGCCAGAAATAATAAAGTTTTTTATAATATCTACGGCTTCCTTTCGAGTTACATTATCTACGGGTATATCGGCTACATAAATCCTCATACTGTTATATAAACAAATCCTTTTCTCTCTGCTTCTTCCTTGCTAATAATCCTTCTTGCATCAAAAATAATTGCATTTTCTTTTGCAGTATTATGGATTATATTTAAATCAATATGAATGTTATTCTGCTTAATGGGGATAATAATCACATCTGCATCTTTAAGTGCTTCATCTATACTGTTTGCTTTTAACGGAAAGTTTCCGTCAACATTTGGATCATACCATAAAACGTTGCCACCTCTTTGCAGTATTAAATCTTTCAGTCTCATAGCAGGACTTTCAGAGATATCTGACGAGTTATCTTTCATAGCAACGCCAAGAATAGCAAATTTCGAATTTTCCACTTTTTTTCCGAGATTTTCAAGTCTTTTTTCAATTGTTTTTAGTACATCAAGTGGTCTCTCATCGTTTATTTCACGTGCAGTGTGGAGAAGTTTCATCGGCAGGTTTAATTCATCAGATTTGTCAAATATATAAAGGGAAGAATACGGTATGCAATGTCCTCCAACACCTATTCCCGGTGTGAGAAGGTGTACTCTCTTATGAGTATTTGCTATTTCTATCACCTCAAGAGTATCTACATTCAATGCCTCTGTTAGCGATGCAAGTTCGTTTGAAAGCGCAATATTAACATCTCGTGAACTGTTTTCCATCAATTTAGATATCTCTACAACTTCCGGGCAGGACGCCTCATAAATTTTTTCTTTGTTAATAACTGAAAGCAGTGAAATAGCGCGCTTTTTACTTTCTTTATCTAATGCACCAACCGCAACTGGCATTGTTTGAAATTCTTCAAATGCTTTTCCTTCTGCTATTCGTTCTGATGAATAGGCAAGATAAAAATCTTTACAACAAATAAGTCCACTTTCTTTTTCTAAAATTGGTTTCACAACATTTCTTGTAGTTCCAGGGGGAACAGTAGATCTGATTAAAACTAAATCACCTTTTTTTAAATACTTTCCAACCGTATGGATTGCATTTGAAAAAACTTCTTTTTTAAGGATACCTCGTTCTATTGGTATTCCCACAGTTATTATAATGTCTTTTGCATGTTCAAGTGCCTCTTCCGGGGAATTCGTTGGTATAAACAAACCTTTCTTGATTGAATCTTCAAGAATTTCATTTATTGTTCGGCCATTATAATTCTCCAGAATGTGAGTATGAAATTGCTTTAGTCTTTCTACATATTGAGGATTAATGTCCACTCCGTAAACCTTCTTTCCGAACATGGTATACGTCAAGGAGAGTGGTAATCCCACAAAACCTAAGCCGAAAACTGCGATAGTATCCATCAATTAAGCCTCCTTGTAAGAAGTTTCTCTATTTTAGCACATAAAAGCCTTTTTAAACAAATAAAAATGGCGGAGAGAGTGGGATTCGAACCCACGGCAGGCTTTTGACCCGCACACGCTCTCCAGGCGTGCACCTTCAACCGCTCGGTCATCTCTCCGCGTTTGCCAAAAGAATAATATCAAATTTAGCAGAAAAATCAATATAGTAGAAATTTTATTGTACAAAATATTTTTTAATTAGTTCACTTGTACTAGTTTTCTATTGACAACGGTGATTCTTAGTTTATAATACAAAAAAGAAGAGTGAAGAAAGGAGAGCATATTTGTGGAAAAAAGTTTAAAACGTCAGAAACATCCTGATTTAAAATCCTCAATCATTCCTATACTGCTCATTTTACCAACTGTAATAGTTGTTCTTCTGTTTACTGCCTGGCCCACTTTACTTTCAATCTATCAAAGTTTTTTTAGAATTAAACTGAACATTGCAAAATTCAGAACGCCTGCATTCATTGGTTTTGGAAATTACATTGAACTATTTAAATCTGCAACATTTCACCAGGTCTTATTGAATACATTTATTTATGTTGGTGGAGTAGTTCCTATAAGCATAATCCTTGCTTTCCTATTCGCTTTACTTGTTAACAGGGCAATGAAAGGTATCGGGCTCGTTAGACTTGGGCTTTTCTATCCAACGATTATTCCAATGGTCAGTGCTGCAACTGTATGGATGTTCTTTTTTGCCCCCGAATATGGGCTCTTCAATGAATTTCTAAAATTTTTTGGCTATCACGGTCCTCAAAATTGGACCGGGAATCCCCATCTTGCACTCCTTGCTGTTATGATTGTTGCCATCTGGAAAAGCGCTGGATATTTTATGCTATTCTACCTTGCAGGTTTGCAAAACCTTCCTGACGATGTGTTTGAGGCTGCCGACATTGACGGTGCAAATTACATACAAAAATTAAGGTATATAACATTTCCTCTGCTAAGAAGAACGACACTTTTTGTATCTACTATAGCATTTATCGATGGTTTTCAGATAATTGACCATATTTTTGTCCTCACTCAGGGAGGGCCCAGTGATGCAAGTAATGTTTTTCTTTATTACTTGTGGGAAATGAGGTTTAATTATCAAGATGTCGGAAAATCAGCAGCGATGACAGTAATCCTTGTTATAATTATACTCTTCTTCACAATAGGAAATTTCGCCCTCTCTGAAAGAAAGGAGGACAGACGTGTCTCGTAAGAATAAAGAAATTAAAAGAAAATTAAGCAGTTTAACTATCTCGATAATTACAATCGTCGTAAGTTTACTTTGGGCATCTGCAATACTATGGGCTATTGCTGCTTCATTTCGTCCGCCAAATATTCCAATAGGAAGAGGGAGTAGTTGGTTTGCTGGTTCTTTTTCTTTTGCTAACTATGTTCGTGCATGGCACATGGCACCGTTCCTGCTGTATTATAGAAATACAGTTATCGTGGTATTTGGTATTCTTGCCGTTCAGGTTGTTACAGCAGTATTTGCAGGTTTTGCTTTTGCAAACTACGAATTTGTTGGTAAAAAATGGCTTCTATTCTTTATTCTTTTACAATTAATGATACCTACGACCGCTTTGCTTGTTCCAAACTTTGCGACAATAAGACATCTTGGTTTATACGATACTCTACTTGCAATAATGCTTCCTTATTTTGGCTCTGCATTTGGAACGTTTCTGATGAGACAGGCATTTCTTGAAGTGCCATATGAACTTGTTGAAGCAGCAATCATTGATGGGTGCAATTGGAGACAATTGTTACAACATGTTTACCTCCCACCTGCAATTCCTTCACTTACTGCTTTTGCAATATCATCAGTGACATGGCACTGGAATGAATTTTTGTGGCCATTAGTTGTTACAGCAAGCAACAAATCGAGAGTTCTTACCGTAGGACTTGTAAGATTTACTCAACTTGGTGAAATTGGTGCACAATGGCCACTACTTGCTGCTGCAACATTAATTGTGGTAGGACCATTGTTAATAGCATTTCTTGTATTTCAAAAAAGGTTCATCAACAGCTTTTTATATTCTGGTATAAAATAGTCTAAAGGGGGGTGGTGATGGGGATCAAAAGATATGAAAAGTTTAAAATTAACTATTACTACAAAGGAGGTAGTGAGAATGAAATTATTTAAGAATGAGAAAGCAAAGAAAGTATTTGTATTACTTCTTGCTGTGCTTGTGTCTTTCACGATTGTTTTCGCAGGCTGTGCACCTAAGAAACCTGCAGAGAACAATAATCAGAACAACAATGAGCAGAAACAGGTTACAATCCAGATCTATTTCCCTGTTTCGACACTTGCACCTGAGTCAAAAATCCTTGATAGGTATGCAGCAGATTTTCACAAAGAGTATCCCAACATAACAGTTAAACCCGTCTATTCAGGTGGTTATACTGATGTTGAAAAATCTATTAAAACGGTAATTAACGGTGGCGGAGAACCTCCTGCACTTGCAATTATGCTTGCAACAGATCTTTATGATCTTATTGATGCAGGATATATTACACCACTTGACGACTTTATTAACAAAATGCCTAATGGTCAAGAATATCTCAACGATTTCTTCCCTGAATTTCTTGCAAACTCGAAATATGATGGAAAGATTTGGAGCATTCCGTTCCAGAGAAGTGTTGCTTTAATGTATTACAATGCAGATCTTCTTAAACAGAACAATCTGCCTGTTCCCGACAGTTGGCAATCTCTTGCAGAAGTTACATCTAAACTTACTAAAAAAGACAAAGATGGAAACGTAATTCGTTGGGGAATCGAGTGGCCCTCAGGCTGGCCCTATTGGTTATTCCAGCCCCTTGCACTTGGGAATGGCACAAATATCTTTAAGAGTCCAACAGAAATGAATTTTAACGATCCCAGAGTAATTGAAGCAATTCAGTTCTACATCGATCTTTCTCATAAGTATCATGCAATGCCAGAAGGTGTGCAAAAGAATTGGAATACAGCAGTTCCTGATTTTGAAAATGGAAAAGCAGCATTCATTCTTCACTCCACTTCTGGATTGAACGGCATTCTTGAGAAAGCAAACTTCAATGTTGGAGTCATGGCAGTTCCAGGAAAGAAAAAAGGAACCTACGCAACAGTAACAGGTGGCGGAAATATCTATATGTTTAAAAACATTCCGGAAGAGAAAAAAGAAGCCGCATGGAAATTCATAGAATTCATAACTCAACCAAAATACGTTGCAGATTTCAGCATTAACACAGGATACATTGCAACGCGTAAGAGTGCTTATGATCTTGATGTAATGAAAGAACATTTAAAAGAAGTCCCTCAGGCAGCAAAAGTTAAAGAACTCTTGAAATACGCTGGCCCTGAATTCTCTTGCCACAACCTGGCACAGGTGAGAAGCATTTTCCACAAATATCTGCAGGCTGCATATAACGGCCAGATGACACCTAAGGCAGCAATGGATGAGGCACAGAAAGAAGCACAGGAAGCACTAAAAGACTATCAAAATCCATAAAAATCAATCGAGATTAAATAGCTAATTTTAAAAGCCCCGGATAACTCCGGGGCTTTTGTTTAAAACATTTTGACAAGTGCAATGTATATTATTGAGAATACAACTAAAAATATCACAGTCTTTGCAAGAAGCATATAAACTTTTCCGGGTTTTGCTTCAAAATATTCTATGCTCAAAGAGAGGCAGAGATGCGTTGGCGTAAGCATAAGTGCACTCCATCCGCCAAGAAATGCAATGAGAAGGTTTACACTGTTTAACTCAGGGGTCTTAAGCAATGGAAGAAGCAAAGGATAAGAAACACCTATTGTTGCTGATGCCGCACCACTCATCAGGCTTACAATAAAAGGAAGAGAGAATAGAATAACAAATTGAGGAACGTTTACAGCATTCAAATATGAATACACACCTGTTATAACTCCGCTTATTCTTACAACATACTTTAAAAACATAATAGAATACATTAAAAAAGCAAGTTTTAACAGGAGTTTCACTTTAAGTGCTTTTTTAAATTCTGATAATTTAATTTTTTTCACCAAACTTATATAGAGAATGCCAATTAATCCCGATAAAACTATTGAAATTTTTAAAATAAGTATAGATATGATAACAATTAATATTGGAAGTGTGCTTAGCAGTACATTTTTACCGCTTCTTTGCTTATGTATTTTCTCTGTACCGGGTTTAGATTTTATCAAAGGCAATAAAAATACTGCTCCTGCAATAAACATAAGGAAAGAATATATCCATTGAATTTCTATTATTTTTAAAATTGTGATACCAAGAATTGAAGAGGCAAGAATCATTTCTGGATAAAGCGGAGAGGTAGGTTCCCAGATGTGCCTAAACCAAAAATTTATTGCCGTTTTTTCTGCGTTGTCCAGGTTTGAGTATTCACTCCCTTTTTCAACAAGCGGTGCAGAAACAAGGGCGCCCCCAGGCATAGGCAAAGCACCTATTATAAACGCAAAGAGTGGTATAAAAACCCTCGGTGAAAAAAAAGAGGAAAAACTATCAACCATTTCTTCAAGAAATCCTGATACTTTAAGCAGTTCTGCAAAATAAGTAATGGTAACTACAATTGCGATGAGATAAAGAGTTTCTTTATTTACTACTGTTAAACCTGATGCTTTTAGAATAACCTTAAAATCAGCAACTCCAGAAGGAAGCAGTATTGCAAATGCAGATACAAAAATTGCAATTCCTATGTTGATTTTCAGTTTTACAAGCAGTCCAAGAACACCAAGAGCGAATATAAGAATCACAATATCTTTCATACGTTGCATTATAAACGATTAGAAAATTTTTGAAAGCAAACAAATGTTATATAATTAGTTATGCTTGATTTTGATAAAATTTTGCCAGAACTCGGCAAAATGGTTAATAAAAAGATAAATGCAGAACGTAAAAAGCCAGAGATCTTAAAAGAAGCAATTGAAACACTTAAAATGATTGAAGAAAATGTATTTCTTGAAGAAGATTTTTCTACTATCTCTTATTTTGTAGGCACTCCAATTGAAAAAGCAAGCTTAAAAGTAAGGGAAGACGAATTTTCTTCAGAATACATTGCAATTGCAACTGATGGTTCTGCTATTGCTCCGGACTCAGACTTCATCTTAAACTATTATCTTATAAACATTGGATATGTGGTAATTGGATACGGGAAAAACCATTTCTTTGAGGCTAATTCGATTCCCGAATTATTTTATGAAGAAAAAGATCTATATGAAACAGTGGGGGAAAACCGCTACCTTGTAAAAGGAGAACTCCTCCAGGCAAAAATGCTACTCGAAGAAAGTAAAATACTTTCAAAAAAAATTGAAGAGAATGCTAACAGAAATGTCCCCATAATTTCATTGATTGATGGAACATTAATACAATGGGAAATAAAAGGAAGAGATGAGCGGTACAAAAAACACTTCATAGAAAGTTTTGAATCGCTTTTTAAAAAATCCATAGAATTAAACATCCCTGTTGCAGGTTACATCAGCGGCTCTCATTCAAAAGATGTGGTTGGGTTGATAAAGTATTTTTTATACAAAAATGGCGTTACCTCTGATGATTTAACCAAATTTGATATGCTTGAAGACATAGATATATTTGGAGAATTATTAAACAAAGGTGAGCGGTCGGCTGTTTTTATTAGCAATGTGCCTATCTTAAAATATTACAATTACAAGCCTATTTACTTCTTTTATCTCAACACCGGCAGAGAAGTCGTTAGAATTGAAATTCCATCTTTCATAATAGGAGATGGTAAGGATTTTAGCAAAGTCTCTTTAATACAACAACTTATTTTGAGCCAATCTGAAAAGGGCAAAGGATATCCTGTAGTTCTCAGAGAAGCACATGAGCAGGCTGTAATTAGAAACGGAGATAAATTTGCTCTCGAGAATTTACTCAGAGAAAAACTGCTTTCTGAAGGAGTAAAATTTTCGATAGACAAAAAGACATTTTTTAAAAGAACGAGGAGCATATGAAAGAACAGTTTGTAATTTGCAGATTCGGTGAAATAGGAACTAAAGGAAGGAAAGCCCAGATAAAGTTAAAGCACAATTTAAAGACGCATATAGAAAAACTTCTTCCTCAAGCAAATGTTGTAATTGAAGGTGGGAGAATTATTGTAGAAGGTGAGAGCATAGATATTGGAAAACTTCTTTACATTCCGGGTATTGTAAGTGTAAGTCCCGCAATAAAATGCGAAAAACATATCGAAAAATTGAAGGAAGGAGCGATCAACTTTTCCCTCTTAAAAATAAAAGAAAATCCCAATATAAAAACTTTCGCTGTGCGTGTTCATAGGCTTGATCCTTTATATCCGATAAAAAGCCCTGATGTGGAACGTGTTGTGGGAGGCGCAGTAAAAGAAGCAACAAAACTTACAGTAGATCTCACCAAACCTGATTTGTTTGTTGGTATAGAGATACTGAAAAACGGTGCTTATATTTACTCTGAAAAATTAAAAGGTGCAGGTGGTCTTCCGCTTGGAGAACAAGGAAGGGTAGTAAGCCTCCTGTCTGGCGGTATTGACTCACCTGTCGCTGCATTTCTTATGCTTAAAAGAGGTGCCCGCATTACATTCGTGCATTTTGAAAAAACAAAAGCGGAAAAGGAACAGGTCGAAAAACTCTTTACGCATTTTAAACAGTTCGATCCTAAAACAAAACTTATTATAATTGACCACAAAGAATATTTAAAAAAGGTATCAGAAGTTCTTAAAAGAGAAAATAGGTTGAGATATTTATGTATTTTTTGCAAGCATAGGATTCTTTCGGAGGGCGTGAAAATTGCTAAGAAAATTGGTGCTGAGGGTGTTGTAACCGGTGATTCACTTGGGCAGGTTGCAAGTCAAACACTAAGAAATATAAAGATCATACAAAAAGGCATTGATTTTCCTGTTTATAGGCCCTTAATTGGAACGGATAAAACTGATATAGAACTGCTTGCAAGAAGGATTGGTACTTATGAAATTTCCACGGAAAAACAGTTGCCGTGTGATTTTGTACCAAAACATCCAGTTCTGAAAGCAAGGGAGGAGGAGTTTGAGAGACTTAAAGAAATTATTGAAAAAGAACTTATCAAACAGTGATAAAGGAACGTATATTCTTTCCCTTGAACTTTCGGAGACCAGGAAAATAACAGTAGGAAAATTGGGCAGTTTTATTTTCAAAAAAGGAACTTATTTTTATATCGGAAGCGCAAGAGGTGGATTTAGAAGAAGAGTAATAAGATATTTTGAGAAAGCAAGAAATAAAAAATGGCATATTGATTATTTACTTGAATATGCATATCCAAAACACATCTTCCTGTTCGATGAGTTTTATAGTGAAGAGAGAATTGCAAAAAGAATGAGTGAGTTATATACACCTATTATAAGAGGCTTTGGTGCTACGGATACACATTCCAAAACGCATCTATTTTATAAGGAGGAGGAATGATGAAAAATGTTTTTCTTACTATTTTAATTTCCTATTTCATAGGGGCTATTCCAGTTGGGTATATTATAGGAAGGGTATTTTTTAAAACTGATATCACTAAAAAAGGAAGTGGCAACATTGGTTTTGCAAATGTAGCACAATATCTTGGGCTAAAAGCAGCATTCATAGTTTTTCTACTGGACTACGCTGAGGGTTTCTTTGCTGTACTGATCGTAAAATTGCTTTTCGGAAAACCTCTGCTCATTGCAGTAGCTGCTATTACCGTGGTTGTTGGACATGATTTTTCTATTTTTATGAAATTTAAAGGTGGAAAAGGGGCTTCTACAACTTATGGAGCATTAACAATTCTTTCGCCAATTGCTACACTTTTCGGTGCATTTACTTTCTTTGCAATCCTTTTAGCAAAAAAATACATTTCCCTTTCAAATATTGTCTCTATTCTTTCAATACCAATCTATATGCTCATACTGAATATAAATAAATACTATGTTCTCTCAGCGTTTCTGCTTGCGATTCTTTTAATTTACACTCACAGAAAAAATATATCAGACTTGAAATCTGGCAAAGAGATCAAAATTACAGATTCAAACCCTCTAAAAAAACGTTAAATCAGTATTGAATTTTTCTCGGTAGTTTTTTGGCTTGCTCAACCCATTTTTTAACTTGTTTAAGGTAAGGTAGAGCCCTTACAAGGTGTTTTTTCTCGTTTGTTTTTGTTATTGCCACGAGAAGATTTTCCGGATTTCTCTTTGAGAGTTCTACAACTGTATCAACGCCTGCTGCTTCAAGAAGTTCTGCATATTGTTTACCTATTCCTTTAATTCTGAAAAGATCAGCATGGTTGACCCACTTTAAAATCAACTGCTCACTAATTCCGGTAAGTTTTGCAAGTTGTTTGCGTCCTTTTGGAGTTGCACCTTTTTCAAGAAGTTCTTCAACAGTTTTTATGCCGGCTTTTTCAAGTTTTTTCCCATAGGAACTCCCAATTCCTTCGATCTCGCTGATTTTCTTCATACTTTTTTCCTCCCTTGTAAATTTATTTATTTTACTTTGAATATAAAATAGCATAATAATGAGAAATTTCAAAATAATCTATTGAAGATTTCATAAAAAAGATATATAATAAAAACAGATTAAAAAGATTATAAACGGGAGGCAGAAAAATGAGAAAAATGACAGAGAAAAATTTGGCTGACGCATTTGCAGGCGAAAGCCAGGCGCACATGAAGTATCTTGCATTTGCTGACAAAGCAGAGAAGGAAGGGCACAAAGATGTAGCACGTTTGTTTAGAGCAATTGCTTACGCCGAACAAGTTCATGCAACTAACCATTTAAAGGAATTAGGGATGCTGGGTGAAACAAAAGAGAATTTGCTTGCTGCACGCGAAGGTGAAAATTTTGAAATAGAAGAAATGTACCCTGCGTATAAGGCAGTCGCTGAACTTCAAGAAGAAATGGGAGCATTGCGTTCAATAAACTATGCGTTAAAGGCAGAAAAACTTCACCGGGAACTCTACGATAATGCAAAAAAGGAATTGGACAGCGGTAAGGAAGTAGTCTTAGACAAGATTTACATTTGCCCTGTTTGTGGATACACGGTTGTTGGACAGGCACCAGAAAAATGCCCTGTCTGTGGTGCACCAAAAAGTTCATTCAAAGAGTTTTAGTGGATAAAAAATATGAAAAAATATAGATGTGTAATCTGCGGATATATTTACGATCCTGAACAAGGTGATGATACGCAAGGGATAAAACCAGGAACCAGGTTCGAAGATCTTCCTGATGATTGGACTTGCCCACTTTGTGGTGCAACAAAAGATCAGTTTGAAGAAGTAAAAGAATAAAATGTAAATTTAATGTTGCTGAAATAGAATTTAAGTGTAATATATAAGGGTGGCTAAGCCACCCTTTTTGTAACGGAGGTGATTTCGATGGATAAATTTATATTTAATTTGCCTACAAAGATTATTTTCGGAAATGGTGAGTTCTCAAAACTTGGAGAACAAGCAAAATTACTTGGCAAAAAGGCACTAATAATTACAGGAAGGCATTATGCAAAATCATCTGGATTGCTTGAAAAAGCAGAAAAATTACTAAAAGAAAACGGTGTTGCATTTGAAGAATTTTGCAAAATTGAACCAAATCCCGAAAGCAAAACCGTAAATGAAGGTGGAAAACTTGCAAGAGAAACAGGAGCGGATTTTCTAATAGGCATAGGTGGGGGAAGTGTAATTGACGCAACGAAAGCAATCTCAGTTGTTGCCGTTACAGGTAGAGATATATGGGATTACTGTGAAAAGCCACCAAAAGCAAAGGTACCGGAGAAAACACTTCCTATACTTGCAGTTATCACAGTTGCAGCTACTGGATCGGAAGCAGATTCTGGTGGTGTAATTACGAATACCAGAACAAGAAATAAAAGAGCAATCTTTGGAGAAGCACTTTTCCCAAAAATTTCGATTGTTGATCCATTACTAACCCTCACCGTTCCTAAAAAACAAACAATTGATGGAGTAATAGATATGATCACACACATTTTTGAAAGTTATCTATCTTCTCATGCTGATGCACCGGTAAGCGATAGAGTTTCTGAAGGTTTAATAAAGGAAGCAATGAAACAGGGTGAGATAGTGTTTGAAGATTTGAAAAATATTAAAGCAAGAGAATCTCTTTCCTGGATCTCAACGCTTGCGCTTTCAGGTTTCCCTTCTGCCGGCAGAAGAGGTCCGTTTCCAATGCACAGATTGGAGCACCCAATTTCTGGAGTTTACGGCATTGCACATGGAAGAGGGCTTGCTGCAATAATGCCAGCATTTTTGTATCATACAAAGGAAATGCATGCTGAGAGGTTAAGGGAATTCGGAAGAAATGTGCTATCAACTGATTCTCCTCAAAAGACAATTGAGCGAATTGTACACTGGATGAAAAAAGTAGATGCTTTTGTTTCATTGAAAGAACTTGGTGTGAAATTTGAAGATTTAGAAAAACTCACAGAGATGGCGATTGCAGATGATGGAGGCACAAATTCAATAAGAGCAAGGGAACCATTAAGCAGAGAAAA
This sequence comes from uncultured Caldisericales bacterium, assembly GCA_964465465.1. Lineage (GTDB taxonomy): Bacteria > Caldisericota > Caldisericia > Caldisericales > Caldisericaceae > AUK232. The sequence continues at coordinate 35,216 of CAYXJW010000046.1, read as the reverse complement.
AATCCTGCAAATCTACAAAACCGCTTATAACTACAAGGATTTATTCAGGAAAGCATAAAAATGAATCGCAAAGAAAGAGTTGTTCTTCTTGGAACTTTTATAAACATATTCCTTGCAGTTTTTAAATTCAGTGCAGGAATTATTAGCGGGAGTATAGGACTTATTGCTGATGGTATTCATTCCTCCAGTGATATTGTTGCATCAATTGCTTTATTTCTTGGAGTTAAACTTTCAGCCCGCAAATCCAAACGTTTTCCATTTGGAATGTATAAACTTGAAAATCTTATCTCCCTATTCACCTCTTTTGCGATTTTCTTCGCAGGATATGAGATTCTTAAGGAAATACTTTTTACAAAAAGCCAGTATGAGTTAAAGCATGTATGGGTTGCAATAACTGTTGAGTGTTTTGCTGTACTAATAACATACCTGTTTTCGAAATATGAATTTAAAATAGGAACAGAAGAAGAGTCGCCCGGGTTAATAGCAGATTCGAGACATGTTCGTTCTGATATGCTTTCTTCTCTCATTATTATAGCGGGCCTCGTTGGAGCACTCTTTAATTTTTCATATCTCGATAAGATTGCTGCGTTAATTGTAGCTGTATTAATATTTAAAGCAGGTTATGAAGTTGCACTCGATGCCATAAGGGTTTTGCTGGACGCCTCAGTGGATTACAAAACACTTGATAAGATGAAACAAATTATTAGAGAATTTCCATTTGTTAAAGAAATAAAAGAAGTGAATGGCCGAAATTCTGGAAGTTATAAATTTCTTGAAGCAGTAATCACCTTAAAGATAAAAGACCTTGAAAAAGCACACAAAGTTATTTCTGAAATAGAAGATAGAATAAAAAAGGAAATACCTCATGTTGATTCTGTTATTATTCATTATGAACCTGCTGAAAAAACGGAGAATATAGTTGCAATCCCTGTTGACAATCCGGATAAAATTTCGGAAGAATTTGGTGAAGCACCCTACTTTATGCTTATACATTTTAAAAATGGGAAAATCATTAAAGAAGAAATAATTAAAAATCCAAACGTAAGCATTGAAAGAGGAAAAGGGATAAAAACAGCCGAATATCTTGCAAAACTTGGAGTTGATAAATTAATTTTAAAAAAAGAGATAAAATCACCTGGCCCCAAATATGTATTTGATGATTACGAAATAGAAACAGCACTTACGGAAAAAACAAATGTTAAAGATATCATTGAAGAAATCAAATAAAAATACACGGACTTCTTATTTTTCACTTACAGGGTTAATACTTGGGCACCTTACAGTGGATTGGTATTCAGGTGTTCTGAAACCTCTTCTTCCTCTTATAATGAAGACTTTTTCATTAACTGCCGGACAAACCGCTCTCATTCCATCGGTAATGGGTATTCTTACTGCATTTTTTCAACCCATTAGTGCTGATATAGGAGAAAAAATTGGTGAAAAATTTGTCGTAATTTTCAGCATCTTACTCTCTGCAGTTTTCATTCCTTTAATCGGAATCTCAAAATCGATTGTAATCTTTCTTCTATTTCTTTCGATAGGACTTATTGGTAACTCAATGTTTCATCCAAATGCTGCATCGCTTGTAGGAAAACTTGGATTTAAAAAAAGCCATACAGCAATGTCTCTTTTTTCTATAGGCGGTACAATTGGTTCCGGGCTTGCTCCAGTTATGATTATCGTTTTTGTAAACAAAATTGGTTTTACAAAAATGTCATTGCTTTCAATTGCTGGTATGCTCATAACTGGAGTTGTTGCAATTTTTATTTTTACATCACACAATAACAAACTTAGACAAACTGAAACTTCTCCTATCTTCAGGGATCTTTTGAGCAGAAAAGGTGTTTTCAGACTTTTGTTTGTTAATATTCTGAGAAGTCTTGCTATAATTGGGTTTTCAACTATCATTCCACTTTACATTTCAGAAATTGGATTTTCACCTATTTGGGGTAGTTATTTTCTCACCTCTTCAAGATTTTCAGGTGCAATAGGTACATATCTTGGAGCAGCGCTTTCCGATAAAATTGGACCTGGACGCGTAAACAAAATCTCTCTTTTAGCAGGCACTCTGTTTGGGTTTCTGTTTCTAATTACAAAGAATATCTACATAATGCTTGTTTTCTTCTTTTTTGCTTTTCTCTTCTGGTTCTTTACAATGGGTGCAAATGTCACATATATGCAATCCTTGATGCCAGAGAAAAAAGGACTCGCGTCAAGTCTTAGTATGGGAATATCATGGGGAGCAGCAAGTATCTTATTATCTGCAATGAGTTTGCTTATCGATCTTACTGGATTAAGAACAGTGTTTTTTGCAGTACTTCTCGCATCTCTTATAGCGTTCATTATTTCCTTAAAACTTTTTGATCCCATAGAACAGCATTAAAAGTCATAAAAAATGATGAGAAAAGCCCATAAATACTACTACAATTCCGTTTTTGGCTTTTAAATCAATTTTAAGCCTTTTATGTGTATAAATATACTTTCTTATGCCTAAATTTTACTGGAAAGTGCCTTAAAATGGCAAAAATGGAATAAAGTATTTATCCATCAGGTTTTCAAAGATGTTATTTTAATGATTTTGTTGATGTTTGTGATATTACTAAGCAATATGTCTCTATTGCTTAGTATAAAACCTCACACAAAACAAAGATAACTAAAGGGATATTTACAAAAATCACTCTCTTATATTATTTAATGTGTTTTATAATTTAACTATAGTTAATATAACTATGCTTTGTAATAGAAAGATTTTGAGGTAATATTTACTAAAAACATAGGAGGGAAAGATGCTGGTATATATTGCTGAACCGTTATTTACACCGGGCGATCGGAAATATGCTGAAGAAATTGATGAAATAGTAAGAAAGTTTGGGTTTGAAACATACTTGCCGCATAGAGATGCAGGAGTATTCATTAGAGGAAAAAGTTCATCTGAAACATTTTTTAAAAATGATCTTTCCTATCTTGAGAATTGTGCATTTGTCGTTGCGATACTCAACGGCACAGATGTTGACTCTGGAACTGCCTGGGAAATAGGATATGCATATGCAAAAGGAAAACCCATATACGGTATTATTGAAGATACAAGAAAGCCAAATGTCGATCTCTTAAATCCGATGTTAGTAAATTCAATTAAAAAGATTGCATTCAGCAGAGAGGAACTTGCTGAGGTAATAAAAAAAATTTCTGACTCTTAATTTCAATTTATTAACACCTTCACCTGGCTCTACAGTACGAAAGGTTTTTAAAAAGAATTAAGAAAAATAATCGCTAATATATATTTACCTTTCTTTTATTAAGATTGCTGAAAAAGTTGCAATAATAAATAGAAATGCAAGATATAAGAGAGGTATTTTATATCCTTTTGTCATTCTGTAAAGTATGTCTATTGCCGGGACAATGAGAACTGCAGCACCGTTTCCCAGAAGTTGTAGAAATGAAGCAGAAAATCCTGCAAGTTTTTCTCCGGACACCTCAGCAGACATAGCAAGCATAAGAGGAAATGTAGAGATTGCAAAAAATCCCATAACCCCAAGTATTACTGAGTCTACAAATACGCTTCCTTTAACTAATGCAAACAGTAAGAGAGAAAAGAATGCAATGAGAAGCCCGGCAATAAGAAAAGGCTTTCGTTTCCTTGATCTATCAGATAACTCAGGCAAAATTACACAGCCAATCATTCCGCTAAATATAAGAATTCCAGAAATGTTTCCCGCAATATTCATAGGAATGTGATGCATTACGTTGAGTATTTTTTCAAGCCATGTTGCAATTCCATTAAAAACACCTATCCCAACAAACGCTATTACGCCAAGAAGAATCAGATCTCTTGTTTTTACAACATATAGCATATCTGAAAGGTACGACCGTATAGACTCTGTTTTACGCACCACGCTTTGCAGATTAGAAGGTGTAAATAAGAAAAACAGTATAACACCCAAAACTCCGAGCAATCCATACAGCCAAAGCATTTGAACGTATCCAATTTTACTTACAAGCAAGGGAGTTACAGTTAAACCAACGATCATACCAATGAACAGTGAAAGTGAACCAAGTCCAACAACGAGTGTTTGCTCTTTTTCCGGAAAGTAATCTAACGATAACTTTGTAATGCTATTCAAAACAAACGGCTGTCCAAGTGAAATTCCAACCTGAGTAATGAGAAGCAACATATAAGAATAAGGCAAAAATAATCTCATCACGGAAAATATGGCAATTAATATTGCACCAATTCCAACGCTAAATTTATATCCCTTCCTATCCGTTAAGATCCCTGCAGGAACAGACAAAATTAGAAATGTCATTGGAAATACAAGTGTGAGAAAACCAATTTTTATTGCAGATGTGTGTAATAACTTTTCCATATACGTATCAATGGAGGCAAAGTTAAGCCAGAACAGTTGAGTTAATGCTGAAACAAACATATAGGCAAAGAGCGTAAGCCATTTTAACGGTGTGTATGATAGAGTTTTGTTCAAAGATTTACTATTCATTCTTAAACTTCTCCATTAATTTTTTTGCAGTAGGTGTTGCCGCAAGGCCACCTTCCGCTGTTTCTTTAAGTGTAGGTGACATTTTTTCTCCAATTCTTTTCATAGCAAGCACCACTTCATCAAACGGTATCACGGTACGTATTCCAGCAAGTGCCATCTCAGCAGAAGAAATTGAATTAAATGCGGCAGCCACATTTCTTTTTATACAGGGGATTTCAACATACCCGCCAATTGGATCACAAACAAGCCCTAAAAGATTTTTTAGTGAAAAAGCAGCGGCACTTTCCATTGCATCAAGATCCTCAGAAAATAGAGAAACAATTGCAGCCGCTGTCATTGCCGAAGCAGAACCAATTTCAGCCTGACATCCATGCCTTGCCCCGGAGAGGCTTGCAATGTTTCGTATCACATCACCAAATCCACCGGCAACAAAAAGAGCATCAACAATTTTTTTATCAGAAACATTTTTATGCTTTGCAACAGTAATTAGTGCCCCGGGTAAAACTCCACATGCACCAGCGGTAGGTGCCGCAACAATCCTTCCCATTGTTGCATTTGTTTCAGAAATCGCAAGTGTGTTATAAATGATCTCGGTGAATTCAGGACATATCAAAAAGTTTGTAGAATTATGAGAAAAGTTTTTCACTTTAAATGCACCGCCGTTTGTTAGCCCGGTTCGTGAAACATTTTTGCGTTTTGAACCTTCCTCTATATCATGTTTCATAACATCTAAAACTTTCATCATTTTTGCTTCTACTTCACTTATAGTAATCTCCTGATTTAATGCCTCGTATTCTTTTAAAAACTCTGCAAGCGGTTTTCCGCTCTTTAAAACTTTTTCTTTCAGTTCCGCAAAATTTTTAAATTTAATTTTCTTCATTCTGCCAACCTCTCTATGCTTATAACTTTTTTTATGTTTTTATTCTTGTAGAACTCTTCAATCCTGCTGTTTGGGAATTTTGCATCAAGTTTTATCACTGCAAGTGCTTCTCCAATAGATGAATCCCTTTCAACATCCATAAGAGCAATATTTATTCCTTCTTGTGTAATAACTGAAGTAATAAATGCCACCACTCCTACAGCATCGTAAGAATTAATGATTAGAGTATGGTGTTTACCTGACATTTTCACAGGATAGCCGTTGAGGTTTATTATTTCCACATCGCCTCCGCCTATAGAATTGCCTACAACGTAAAAAGCATTTCCATTTTTAAAGAAAGTGATTTTTGCACAGTTAGGGGGATAATCTTCATTTTCTTCTTTGTTCCAGACAAATTTGAATTGTAAATTCAACTTTTTAGCGTATTCGTAAGATTTCAAAATCCTCACATCGTCAGGCCGAAAACCCATAAGTCCACCGAGTAAAGCAATGTCAGTACCGTGGCCTTTTCCTGTATCTGCAAATGAATTGTAAAGGTCAATTACAACAAAATCGAATTCATCGCCATAGATTTTCCTTGCAAAGTATCCAATTCTTGCTGCACCTGCAGTGTGAGAACTTGAAGGACCAATCATCACAGGACCTATAACATCAAATATAGCCATTATTCTCTCCTCCGTTTGAAAAAGTCATATAAAATAATTATAGCACTTACCCCAAGCAAAATAAAACACACAACATTTGAAATAACAGGCTTTTGCGGGAACACTTTCTCAACAGGTTTTGTATTTCTAAAAACAGTTTTGTTGTAAGCAGCAAAACATCTTTTGTATGTATTATTTAAAGGATATATAAGTGAGGAAACATCTCCATTAATCACAAGATATGAGTCATCTGCTTGTGAAGGTAGAGCATATGGCTTTACTTCTTTAAGCATACCAGAACTTACCGGAAACCCTGAAAATGCAAATAAAAAATCACCAAAAACTCCATCTGGTGTATATATCGTTGATCCTTCGGGTAGTTTTTTCGTCAAAAGTTGTGCAAATTCTATATTGTTTTTCGAGAGTATCCTTGATCCGTTTATAAATATTCTCCCGGATTTTTTATCTACTATTGGCGGTTTTTTATTTATGCTCGGAAATCGGAAGACAAGCATCCTGTAATTAAATAATGAGACTAATTCAAAAGAGTGGTTCAAAGATACATTTAATATCCCTGTACCTATAGTAAACTTTGGAGTTATTAAAAGCACGATAAAAAAACTTGCCAATGCAAGTTTCCTGACAGAGTTATTCTTCAACAAATTAACAAAAGAATCTGCGAAAATACCTGATAGAAAAGCAAGTGGAATTACGGAATGCACTTCCCAAAACCTCACAGGGTAATTAATCGTGATGGGCAACAACGCAATAAGAAGAAACAATGGGAAAAGATATTTCCCTTTTTTAAAAAGTGAAAAAATTGCGCCACCTAACCCCATAATCCATAACCATAAATTGCCAGAGACCTCTCTAAATACAAATCCAGAAATATCTGGATTGCGTGGAGTAATAAAACGGATATTAACAACCGTGTGGATAAGCCAGGGTAAATAAAGTATAACTGCAACAGCAAGGGAACTAAAAATAATTTTACGTTTTTCTCTTCTTACGATTCCGTAAATTAAAAATGCGACAAAGTAGAAATATGGTATAGCAATATGAGAATACAGCATAAGAGTAATTAGTAGAGGAGAAGTGAATTTCAAATCCTTTTCAACTGAAACAAAGGCAAGAAGCCCAAGAATTTGGGCAAGTGCAGCAGCGGAAAGAACAGAAATATGCCAGAAAAAGGAAATTGCTCCTGCAAGGATAAGGACAGAGAAAAAAGCAGTACGCTTATTAAAAACTGATCGCGCAACAAACCAGGTTGTAAGCAATGTCAATGGAAACATAATAAAACTTGTAAACCTTGCAATAAAGGTAAGGCTCAAACCGCACTTTAAAAGGAGTAACATAAGAATATGCAAAAGAGGAGGATAAAGTTGAGGCCTTCCATAAGGAGCAAATTCCCAATAAGCGTTTGTCGTTATGCCACCTGCTAAATTATATCCCTCCATTACGGCAAGGTGATAATAAATATCAATAAATATAGGAAAAATTTTAAAATGAATAATAAGAATTACAAAAACATATACAATTGCAATAACACTTCCAATATCGTAAAAAAGCCCTTCTTTGCTTTCCAAATTCCCTCCCATGCAAATTTGCAATTCTTCCTCTTTGCCATTATAATACTTATCTGTAAATAGGAAAGGTGATGAAAATGAAAAGAAAGATTTTGGACATCATAGGTAAAGTTGATTACCCATATACATGCGCAATAGTAAATAATCAAAGAATGGGTTTTCTTGATGAAGTTGAGGAATCAGCAAAGATTACTCTGCTTACTGTAAAAGAAGGGGAAGGCAGAAGGACGTATGAAAGAACACTTGCTTTCCTTGCATCATTCTGTATCAGAAAAATCAACAAAAAATACAGAGTTCACATAAAGCATTCATACGGTGATGCCCTTTACGGTGAAATAGAAAGTGCAAAAGATGTTGAAAAAGCAATTCAAGAACTTAAAAATTGTATGAAAAAAGTTGTTATAGAAGATAAAAAAATCGATAAACACGACTTAACAAAAGAAGAAGCAATAAGCAGGCTGGAAATAGAGAGTAGATTTGACGACATACGTCTTCTAAAATATTTATCAAAAGATACGATCCCCCTTTACTTTATTGATGGATATTACGTTTATTTTGCAGGACCATTGCTTCCAAGAACAGGAATGCTTAAAGTATTTGATATTATTCCTTATAAACCAGGGTTTCTTATCCTTCTACCTGATAGAAATAATCCAAGAGAACTTGCAAATGTTGCTCAACGAAGAAAACTCTTTGAAACTTACCAGGAATCGAAGAAATGGGTTGAAAGTTTAAATGTCCGATACGTTGGAGATTTAAATGAAGCAATTGTAAATCATCAAATCTCAAAGGTAATAAAAATCCAGGAAGCCTTGCACGAGAAAAAGATTTCGGATATAGCAGATATGATAAAACAGAGGGGAGCAAGGATCGTTCTTATTGCTGGGCCAAGTTCATCTGGAAAAACAACATCTGCAAAAAGACTTGAAATTCAACTCAGAGTGAACGGTTTTTCTACCACAGTAATTTCAACCGACGATTATTTTGTGGATAGAGACAAAACACCTCTAAGTGAAGACGGCAAACCAGATTACGATTGTTTTGATGCAATAAACCATAATCTACTTCAAGAACAACTACTACTGCTTCTTGAAGGTAAAGAAGTACAGATACCACGATACAACTTTTACACAGGAAAGAGCGAAAAAGGTAGAAAAATAAAATTAGAAAAAAACGGAATACTGATAGTTGAGGGAATACACGGACTAAATCCAAGACTTACTGAGCGGATAAAAGCAAAAGATAAGTTTAAGGTTTATGTAAGCGCCCTTACCCAACTCAACATAGACAGAATAAACAGAATTCCAACAAGGGATACACGCCTCATCAGAAGAATAGTTCGTGATAGCCACTTCAGAGGGATTTCTGCTGCAGAGACAATAAGAAGATGGCCTACTGTTATAAGAGGAGAGGAGAGATACATTTTTCCTTACCAGGAAAATGCAGATGTAATGTTTAATTCGGCACTTGTGTATGAACTCGCAGTTCTTAGAGTACGGGCTGAGGTTGCACTCAGGGCGATAGACTACAAAGAAAAACAGTACGGAGAAGCACTGAGATTGCTTAACTTTCTATCACATTTTCTCCCATTAATAACGGAAGAAGTTCCCCCAACATCCATATTGAGAGAATTTATTGGAGGTAGTTCTTTTAAATATTGAATACAATACAACAAGAGATAATTTGTAAGAGAGTATGAAAGAAAACAAGATAGATAAAAAGACACTCGTAAAAGAAACTATTTACGCTTTAATAGCGGGTTTAGTGGGTATAGTATTTGTATCTATCTTCACTCATAACTGGAATTTTATTTCACTTATCAAATCTTTTAATCCAAAATTTCTTGGTCTTGCCTTTCTGCTTATGCTTCTTGAATGGTTAACAGAAGCGTATGTTTTAAAATTAATTGCTGGAATGCTTGATTATAACATACCTTTTAAAGATTGCCTGGATATTTTCCTTGTGGGTGGCTTCTTTTCCCGCGTGACTCCGTTTTCAGGAGGAGGTGGAGAGCCGTTCCAGATTTATCTTCTTTCAAGGAACAACAAAGTAAAGCCTGGTGATTCTACAGCAATTGTCGCTATTAAAACATTTATAGGAACTTTCACAAGAATTACAATATTTCTTCTTCTTCCTTTATGGTTTGCGATTGCAAAACCACATTGGCATTTAAACCGTGGTGTCAACATACTCATCAACACCGGTATAGTTCTTACACTTGCATTTTTCTCGATCTTCATTTTTGCAGTATTCCGCCCTGACATCATAGGTAAATGGATTGAATCTTTAACAAGAAAAGAATTCTTCCGAAGAATTATACCCAAAGATAGACTTGAATCCACGATAAATCAAATACACAAAATAGTAACCGATTTTGAGAAAGCACGAAACAAAATATTCTCCGCAAACAAAGATGAAGTTGTGTTTACGTTTGTTTTGAGTTTTATCTCATGGGGCATGGTGCTTTTTACTCCCGTGCTTCTTATGAGAGGTTTGGGCATTATGTCCCCATGGCCAGAAATTGTTATAACAGCATTGATTTTTTATATTGCTTCGGCTTATATACCAACCCCTGGTGGGAGTGGAACTGCAGAAGTAGGGATTCTTGCTCTGTTTGCAGGTTTGATCCCTCAACCGTTAATAGGTGTCTTTATAATAATGTGGAGACTGTTCACTCATTACTCACTCATAATTTTCGGTGGAATCCTCACACTCAAAGACTTTGTAGGTAAAAAGAAAAGCAAAAAAGAGAAATAGTTTTATATCCCAGAATAGAGTCTTTCCCCAAGAAATCTCGGTAAGCCACTTTCAATAATTTGAGAATACACTTTATCTATATCGTAAGTAAATCGTTTTATTATAACTACCTTTTCCTCCGTATCATATATACAATAACTTCCAGCAGGATTCCCATCTCTTGGTTGCCCAACGCTTCCAACATTAATTAGATATCTTTTGTTCTCTTTTAGAGAAAGTGAGCATCCCAAAACACCGGGAATGTAATTTATAATCCCATTTTTTTCCTCAATAAAGCATCCTGCCGTATGAGAATGGCCAAAAAATCCAATTTGAGTTTTGAGGTTTTGAAAACTCAGTTCGGCATCAGCAGGCATAAGTATATATGAAAACGGAGATTCTTTATCTAATGCACCATGAAAAACTGTAAAATTTTCTCTTTCAATAAATAATGGGAGGGAATTAAGATAGTTTTTTGCACTAAGCGATAGTTTACTACGTGTCCATTGAATTGCAAGCCGTGCATACGCATTGAACTCTGCATCGATTTCTGGGTGGTTAATTGCATAATCATGGTTTCCAGGAACAGAGTGAATACCTCTTTCCATAAAGAGATTTACACACTCCTCAGGATTAGGCCCATAACCTACAATGTCTCCAGCAGAATAAATGAATTTGATACCTTGATCTTCAAGTTGAGTAAGTGCTTCGATTAAAGCAACAAGATTTCCGTGAACATCAGAGATAAAGCCTATTTTCATTTCTCTCCCCCAGGATTCCAAAAAGTGGTGCCGAGGGACGGAATTGAACCGCCGACACGGGGATTTTCAGTCCCCTGCTCTACCGACTGAGCTACCTCGGCAAAACTGGTGGGCGAAAGAGGATTCGAACCTCTGACTTCTTGCGTGTAAGGCAAGCGTTCTACCGCTGAACTATCCGCCCATAAAAGTGGTGCCGGGAGTGGGACTTGAACCCACACGTGTCTCCACATGCGCCCCTTAAACGCACGCGTCTGCCAATTCCGCCATCCCGGCACTTTTTCTACTTAAAATACTTTAAATATTGCAAGATAGAGTGAAGTCAAAACAAAAGCGATAGAAAATATCGTTGCCAACCTATCAAGAAGTCTGTCTTTTGGGCTTTTGGTATGAAATACCGTTGCGCCACCTGATATTGCTCCTAAGCCCGCACCTTTCGGGCTCATGAACAAAATCGAAAGTGTTGCCCCTAACGCAAAAATCAAATCCAAACCAATTACTATTATTGCTCCTCTTGTCATCTCATTTAACCTCGCTTACGTTCATATTATACGAATTTCAATTTTTATTTCAAGAGTTTTTCCAAACTTTTTCATTTATCTTCTAAAACATCAATTGCTGGAAGGGAATGCCCTTCAAGAAATTTTAAAAATGCTCCTCCACCGGTAGAGACATGTGTAATCTTTTTATCTGCCCCAAATTTCCGTAAAGCAGCCGCAGTTTCACCACCACCTGCAACAGCCGTTATACCTCTTAACTCTCCTAAATATTCCGCAATGGCATACGTGCCCTTTGCAAATTTTTCAATTTCAAAAACACCAAGAGGTCCATTCCAGACAATCATTTTTGCAGTGGAAAGAACTTTCTTAAAGTTCTCCACAGTTTTAGGCCCTATATCAACACCTATGCCATCTTTTGGAATTTCTTCAATGTCAACCACTCTGGAAGGTGCATCTCCTTTAACTTCCGGAACAGAAACTACATCAGCTGGCAGAACAACCTGTATGTTCTTTTTCTTTGCTTCTTCAAGAAGTTCCTTTGCAAAAGGTATTTTTTCATCTTCACATAGGGAATAACCTATTTTATACCCTTTTGCTTTAAGGAAAGTAAAGCACATACCTCCACCTATGAGAAATGCATCAACTTTATCCATAAGGTTCTGGATTACGCCAATTTTATCGGAAACCTTCGCTCCGCCTAAAATTGCAACATAAGGATGTTCGGGTGCAGATAAAACCTTGGTTAGAGATTCGATTTCTTTTTCCATAAGCAACCCCGCAACAGCAGGTAAGTACATGGCGACACCAACAGTTGAAGCAGCAACCCTGTGTGCTGTAGCAAAAGCATCATCCACGTAAAGTTCACCAAGTGATGCAAGTTCCTTAGCAAACTCTGGGTCGTTCTCCTTTTCGCCCTTATGGAATCTAAGGTTCTCAAGAAGTATGACATCACCATCTTTCATTGCAAAGACTTCTTTTTTGACTTCCTCCCCAATGCAATCGTTAAGTTTTTTAACATTCAAACCAGAAATCTCAGAAAGTCTTTTTGCAACTGGATCAAGCCTCAAACCTTCTACAACCTTTCCCTTAGGCCTTCCCAGATGACTCATTAAAATAACCTTTGCTTGATGTTCCACAAGGTAGTTAATCGTAGGTAAAGCAGCCTTTATTCTAAAATCATCTAAAACCTTGCCATCAGGACTTAAAGGAACGTTGAAATCCACTCTAACCAATACCCTTTTATGCGCAACTTCTACATCTTTAATTGTTTTTTTGCTCATCTGCACCCTCCCATTTTATTTAATTAAAATCCGGCTTTATCAGAAAGAAGTTTTGCAAGGTCAACAACTCTGCAAGAGTATCCCCACTCGTTGTCATACCAACTTACAACATGAGCAAGTTTCCCGCCAATAACTTTTGTCGAAAGTGCATCAATTATTCCGGAATAAGTTGTGCCTTTGTAATCAGAAGAGACAAGAGGCTCTTCGGAGTATCCAAGAATCCCTTTCATATAAGTTTCATGTGCTTCTTTCATTACTTTATTGATTTCTTCGGCTGACGTTTCCTTCTTCATAACAGCATCAAATATTGTAATAGAAACAGTAGGAGTAGGAACCCTTATTGCCATTCCATCAAGTTTCCCTTTTAGTTCTGGAATAACGAGAGTAACAGCCTGTGCAGCTCCGGTAGTTGTAGGTACAATGTTTATTGCAGCTGCTCTTGCTCTCCTCCAATCTTTTTTATGAGGAGCATCAAGAAGTTTTTGATCTACTGTATAAGAATGAACAGTGGAAAGATAACCAGTTTCCACTCCAATTTTATCATGCAGAACTTTGATTACTGGTGCAATACTGTTCGTTGTGCAAGATGCATTTGAAATGATTGTATGCTTCGAAGGATCAAGCAATTTGTCATTAACACCAAGAACAATTGTAATATCTTCGCCCTTTGCAGGTGCAGTTATGATAACTTTTTTTGCCCCTGCTTTAATATGCATCTCTGCTTTTTCCCTTTCTCTAAATACGCCAGTTGCCTCAATTACAATATCAACGCCAAGATCTCCCCAGGGTAATTTGGTAGGATCCTTTTCAGTGAACATTAAAACCTTTTTTCCGTCAATTGTGATATAGTTATCTCCAACTTGTATGTCTCTCTTCCATTCTCCATAATTGGAGTCATGTTTTAAAAGAAAAGCAAGTTGATCATTAGGAAAGAGATCGTTTGCAGCAACAATTTCAAGTTCCGGATACGTATCAAACATCCGCTTAAAAACCTGCCTTCCAACTCTTCCTAATCCGTTTATAGCAATTTTTGCCATAGCATTACCTCCTTAAATTATATTTTTTAAATATTTTACAGGATTTGCAATATTAGTCAACACGTCTTTTATTGCTTGAAGGAATACCAAGTATTTTCCTATATTTTGCAACGGTCCTTCTTTTTATATTAATTCCAGATTTCACAATTATTTCAGCAATTTCTTCATCGCTCAATGGCTTTGTTTTATCTTCATTGTTTATAATCTCAACAATTTTCAATTTCAACTGCTCGTCGTTAAAGTTTCTCGATTTGTGCTGCACAAAATACCGCAATGGATAAATTCCAACAGGCGTTTCTACAAATTTATTTTGCATAAGCCTTGTGATAGATGAAACATCAGAATTTAGATAATTAGCAAACTCTTCAAATGTATGTTTCTTTGGAAACGGAGAATTCCCGGTCAAAAACTCCTTTTCATTTTTAGCAATGAACTCACCTATTTGAACCAAAGATTTATCCCTTTCTTCAACAGATTTTACTATCCATTTGGCATTTTCAGCAAGTTTTGAAAATTCCCTTGCCTTTTCCTTTTCAATTTTTCCAATCATATCCAGGTATTCGGTTTTTAAATGAAAGTTTCTTCTAAACTTTTTATTTAAGAATACTTCGAAAGAATCGCCAGTTTGAATTATAAGAATATCAGGAACAATAATCTTAATATGCTCATCTCGAAAAGCATAGCCCGGAGACACAGTAAAATGGCTTATTTTTTCCCTCAATTTCTCCAAAAACTCAACACTTACACCAGTTTCCCTGGATATCTTTTTAAAATTTCCATTTGCAAGATCATTCAAATGGTTCAGTACAATATGTTTAACTTTTGGTCCCGGATTCTCTTCAGCAGTCAATTGAAGTAAAAAGCACTCACCTATATTTCGAGCGGCAATACCAGGTGGCTCTAATTCCTGTACTTTTTTTAGCACTCTCTCTACTTTTTTAACGGAAACATCAAAATGTTTTGCAACTTTGTTAAGTGGCATCGTAAAATAACCTTTTTCATCAAGATTATTTATAATGAATTCTCCAATGAGTCTCGTTTCATCATCAATATTAAGCATTCGGAATTGATGAAGTAAATTAGAATACATATCCTCGCTCTGAGAGACATACTTTTGCCATTCTGAATTCTTGAGTGGAACAGTCCTTCCTTCCTCAATAAACGGATTTGAAACAATAACCTCGTTTATAAACTCGTTCAAATCTGTAATGTTCATTTCAAAAAGTTTTGAGCGAAGCGTAAGATATGGAACAAACTTTAACCGTAAAGATTCTTCTTGCTTCTGTTTATTTTTCATCGCTATCCAATTCACCTATTATCTTTTTAAGCCTGTAATATATCGTCTGTTTCGACAATCTTCCGTGAGTTTTCTCTGAAAGTTCAGTAAGTGAAAGGAATTTATATTCTAAACGCAAAAGTGCAACTTCCTTAAGAGGCTCCGAAAGTTTTTCTATTAAGCCTTGTTCGTCCATTCTTTTTAGAATTCTGTACTGTCTGATCGCTGCCTCGATCTGCCTTTTTAAGTTTGCATATTCCGAATTTGTTTTTCTGTTGGTGTAGTTTATCATTTTCCTATTTGCTGCATCTTCCTCTAAATGCATAAACGTACCTTTTGCACCAACTACAAAAAGAAAATCCTGTACATTTTCCCGGCCTGCTATATATATTATAGTGCCTTTTACTGAACTTTTTACTGAAAACTCATCAAAAAGAGTTTTTACAAGAAGCAGCTCGTCTCTCCTTTCAAACCTGAATTCTACATGATAAGAAGGTGGAGAAGATAAAATTCCACATCCAAGATAAATACCGCGCAAAAATGATTTTTTATCTTCATCAGAAAATTCTGTTAGCACTCTCTTTTTTATTTCTTCAAAATGTGGGAATGATTTAATGCCTTTAAACTCAATTATGATTCTGTGTTTTTCTTTTTGAAGGATATCTTCATCGCGTTCAAAATTAAGAATGTTAGCAAGTTTAACAATTTTCCTTATAACAAACAATTCACTTGAACTAAAAACTAAACTTAAACCTCTATTTGTAAACGCTATTTTACCATTTGACACAACAATACCTAAAAATTCTGGAATGGGATTATCAATAATTCTGGAAAGTTCACTTTTACAAACTCTATTCAGCGAGTCCTTCTTGCTATTGAAAGGATTTCTTTTGCTAACCTTATCGAATCGTGTCGTACCGTATCACCTCTTTCAGAAACAAAATTCTTTGCAACACATTTTACTCCTAACCTTTTCAAATTTTCCTTATCAAACTTCACGGGTCTTGCACCAAATTGGCTGTATTTTTCAAGTACAGGTTCACTTATTGAACCTGTATTCACAAAAATATAGTCTATATTCTGCTTGCCTATCGCAGAAAAAATAACATTTAAATGATCAGAAGCAGAAAAATTGTCTGTTTCCCCTGGTTCAGTCATTATGTTGCAAACAAAAATTTTTGTTGCTTTGCTTCGAGCAACAGTATCACTTATTGCAGGAAGAAGAAGCGGTGGCAGTACGCTTGTGTAAAGACTTCCAGGACCAATAACAATAACATCTGCATCATAAATACGTTTCAATGCCTCTATATATGGTTTTGCATTATCCGGTTTAATGCTTATCTTTTTAATTCTTCCCTTATAAGCAGTAATTTCGGATTCACCTTCTATTACTGCACCGTCTTCAAATTCTGCAACAAGTGAAATATCTTCAGTCGTAAAAGGCATTACTTCTCCGCTTATACCCAAAATTTTACTGAGACTAATCACTGCATCTCCAAAATCTCCTTTAATGCGAGTTAGAGCAGCAATCATTAAGTTACCCATACTGTGCCCATTTAAACAAGAATCTTTTTCTTTAAACCTGAAACTCAACAGTTTAGAAGCAAGAGATGATTCATCAGCAAGGGCAGTAAGACAATTTCTAATATCACCAGGTGGCAAAATTCCCATTTCTTTCCTTAATCTTCCGGAACTTCCTCCAGAATCTGCAACCGTGATTACAGCAGATACTTTCACAAATTCATGTTTCAATCCTCTCAGCACAGTTGATACACCAGTTCCACCACCAATAACTACTATTCTCTTTTTCAAATCTTCTTTTCTTTTTTCAAAAACGATGTTCATAATCTCCGCCCTGCTTCTATCAGGGACAAGAGCAGAAGAAATTGAAATAACAAGTTCTCTTAATCCTAAAACAATCAATGAAACTGCAAAGAATAAAACTATCAAGGCTAAAACAGTTACAACAGTATTTCCAAAAGGAATTTTTGAGGAAAGAGTAATAAGGGAAATATGCTTAAAAAATGCAAGTTGTGAGGAGGAGGCTGTTTGAAAGTAAACTACACCAATACCATAAATCAGCAGAACAATCCCTGCTGCAATTGAAACAAGGTATCTTTTTATTTTTATTCCGGGCAAAAGCCATTTTAAAAGAGGATGATCTGTTATTCTCATTTTTGAATATCCCTGTGCTCAATTTTTACCGCATAGCCGGATTTTTTTAAAAATTCTCCAATTATTTCCCCAAGGGCAACTGAACGATGTTTACCTCCAGTGCAGCCTAAAGAAATATTCAAATAAGATTTTCCTTCAGCAATATAATGAGGTATAAGAAACATAAGAAGGGCTTCAAATTTTTCTAAGAATTTTTTTGTTTCTGAAAAACGCATAACGTATTCCTGTACCTCCCTATCCTTACCCGTTTTACTCTCAAGTCCTTTAACGTAGAATGGATTCGGAATAAATCGCACATCCATCACGATATCAGATTGCAATGGAATGCCATATTTAAAACCAAAAGTAACTATAGAAATATCAAGTGTTTCAGTGGGAGATTTTGAAATTGTAGAGATGATTTTAGCCTTTAAATCTTTCAATGAAAAGTTAGAGGTATCAATTTTATAATCAGCGATATCTCTAAGATAAGCAAGTTTCTCCTTTTCTATTGCGATCTTTTGCTGAATAGTGGTTCCCTCGCTTACAGGATGTTTTCTTCTTGTTTCAGAAAATCGTTTTATCAATGTTTCATCTGATGCTTCAAGAAAAACTAATTTGACAGATAAGTCTTTGTCTTCCTTTAATTTTGTAATGATTTCGGGAAGTTTTTGAAGAAAACTCCCACTACGAACGTCAACAACTAATCCAAGTTTATTTATTCTTCCCTCTGTCTTCCTAACAAGTTCAATAAAGTTTTCAATAAGAGTTGGCGGTAAATTGTCTACACAGAAAAAACCAAGATCTTCAAGAATTCCAACTGCTTTGGTTTTCCCCGCACCACTTAGCCCTGTAATAATTACAACGCTTACTTTGTCTCTCATAAAAACATTATAATTCTATTGCTTTTTTTTACAATTCATATTAAAATAGAATACCTAAATTTCAAACGGGGAGGTAGAAATGGCGTTAAAAGGAGAACTTGCAGATGTGCCAATAAATGAGGTTTTTTCACTGATAAAGCATGTAAAATCCTCTGGTGTATTAGAAATTAATTCCGGAGGTAAAAAACTGAAAGTACATTTTATAAATGGTGAGGTTGTAAACGCGGAAGGCGATGCGAGCCCAAAGGCTTCCCTGGAGTTAGTTTTAGGCCTAAAAGATGGAAGTTTCGAGTTTGATAAAAATTCTACACCAGAAAAAACAGACAATCCTAAGCAATTAAATGAGATTTTAAATAATATATCAAAAATACAAAAAGAATGGGAAAACTTACGAAATGTTTTCCCCAATGACAATATCATTATAAGTTTATCTGAAACAAATAAAGAGGAGATTGAACTTTCAGGAAAGGAATGGAAAGTAATTTCAATACTCAAGAATCCCAAAACAATATCAGAAATCGTAAAAGAATCTGGCATGGGAACTCTTGAATTATTAAAAGTGCTTGATTCCATGCTTAAAAAAGATCTCATTGCGATAACGGGCATTAAAAACACAGAACCAAATATAGAGAAAGATCTTGCAGATATTGTACCAGTAAGAAATCTTGGCTATTGGGCAATGCGTTCTCCTATTGAAGGAATAAAGGCAATCGAATTTTACAGGCGAATAGACGATAAAAAAACAGTGGGAGAGATAGCAAAAGAAATGGGTATTAGCCTTAAAGAAGCAGTTGAAATTTTAGAATATCTTGCAAAGAATGATAAAATAGAGAAGAGACCCAAAAGGAAGTAAAAGGAAGTGATAACCATTGCCTTTACAAGGTGAATTAAAGGATTTTCCACTTGAGGATATTATTGATCTTCTCAATGAGGGGGGTAAAACAGGTGTTCTTGAAATTGAGTACGAAGAAGAGTTTAACAAATATAAAATCTCAATATATTTTAAAAACGGTGAAGTTGTTTACGCAACAGACAATGTCAGTAAAACAGGTATTGCCGTAATAGAAACTGCTGCAAAACTTTTCGACGGTAAGTTCATATTTGTACCCGGTGAGGTGACAGTTCAAAGTGAAGAATTTAAAAATATAAACTTTGAACAATTTAAACTCCGCTTCCAATCTATAATGGATAAATGGAAACCTTTGAAACAGGCATTCCCAACATTAAATAGCACAATTTACCTTCAAGAAAAAACTCCAGAAAAACTAAATTTAAAGCGCTTAGAATGGGATGTTATCGCAGCAATTGGAGATGGTTTAACAATAAAAGAACTTCTGGAAAAACTCAACATTGGTGAACTTACCCTTCTCGAAACATTACTTGCATTAAAGCAAAAAAATCTCATAGGAATCCGCAAAGAGGAAGAGATTAGCCGTGAAATTCTTAATTATATTCCTCGCAAGGTTAGGACAGTACTGTTTGCTCATTCAAAAGAAATAGAAGACCCTATTGCAAAAAAGGTTTATGAATTAATTGATGGAAAGAGAACAATAAAAGAAATCTCGAATCAAGCGCGGATTTCGGCAGTTAAGGTAAAAGACGCAATCCTTTACCTTGCAGAAATAGGAAAAGTTGCAAAACCTGATTTCTAATTACGGTAAGAATTCAGTAAACACATCATTTGCAAGCAACATACCCCGTTTAGTTAGTAGTATTTTGTCTTTATGTTCCTCAATGAACCCACATTTACGTAGTTTATAAATTTGCTCAGGAAAATCAGAAGAAGGAAGAGTCCCAAATCTTTTGTAGTAAAGACTTTTATCAACCCCCTCTTTGAGAAGTCTAAGGTTTAACATTATATGCTCTGCTTTTGCTCTATTTCCTGTAAGTTTTTCTTCATAAACTGTAGGTGAAGCATCCTTTTTAACTGCTTTGCAGTACTTATCAATTTCCGGGAAATTTCCAAATCTTTTTCGTCTAAAGTATGAATATGCAGAAACGCCAAATCCTAAATATGGCAAATTTCTCCAATACTGTTTGTTGTGCTTAGACTCGTAACCTATTTTAGAAAAGTTTGAGATCTCATAATGAGTAAATCCATTGTCTAAAAGCAACTCAATACCTTTCACATATTCGTTGTAGTCAAGATCTTCATCTGGTAAATTGAGTAACTCTCTATTTTCGTAAAACTTTGTCCCTTCCTCTATTGTTAGCGAGTAGTATGATATGTGTTCCGGGTTCAATCTTATTCCCTCCTGCAATGAATACATCGTATCACTCAACTTCTCATCAGGCAGTGCAAACATTAAATCAAGGTTTATATTCTCAAATCCGACTCTACGTAATATTTCAAAGGCGGTATATACATCTCTTGCAGTATGCACCCTTCCCAAAACCTTTAATGTTTTATCATTAAATGACTGAACTCCCATACTTATCCTATTTATGCCAAATGCTTTAAATTGCTTAAATTTCTCATATTCTACAGTTTCTGGATTTACCTCAAGTGTAAATTCTTCCAATTTGGAAAGATTGAAATTTTTGCTTAATGTGGAAAGAATCTTTTCAAGAGCATCTAAATCAAGAAGAGAAGGTGTTCCTCCGCCAAAGTAGAGCGTTCTTACTTTAATTCCGCCAATTTCAAATATTTCCACCAGGTTATCAATCTCGTGGACTAAACACGAGACATAGCTTTTCAATTTTTCTGTTTTGTACGGAAAGGAAACAAAATCACAATAGTTGCATTTTTTCAAACAAAAAGGAATATGTATATAAATGGAAATACCACTATTTCTTTTTGTTATCACTTTTTACTGAAAGTATCGAAAAAAACGCTTCTTGCGGTATGGTAACGTTTCCAATTTGTTTCATTTTTTTCTTTCCCTCTTTCTGCTTTTCAAGAAGTTTTCTCTTACGCGTAACATCTCCACCATAACATTTTGCAAGAACATCTTTTCTATATGGAACTATTCTCTCCTTTGCAATAATTTTACTTCCAATCGCAGCCTGTAATTTTACCTCAAACATCTGTCTTGGAATTACTTTCCTCATCTTCTGAAGTAAATTTCGTGCAATATAAACCGCTTTTTCTTTGTGTGCCATAAAGGACAATGCGTCTACGGGTTTTTTATTAATCAAAATATCTACTTTTACAATATCTGCCTTTTCAAACCCTTTAAATTCATAATCAAGCGTTCCATAACCCCTTGTCACAGATTTCAATTTATCAAAAAAATCAGTAACAATCTCTTGCAGAGGAACTTCATACCTCAGGATTGTTCTTCTGGATTCAGGATATGCCATATCCTTAAATTTCGCTCTTCTGTCATTTAAAAGCTCCATCACATTCCCAATGAAATCTGGCGGAGTCATTATCGAAGCCTCAACAATGGGCTCTCTAATTTCCTCAATCTTTGATGGATCTGGAAACTTTCCAGGATTATCGATTTTTATTACTTCACCATTTCTCATAACAATTTCATACTCTACATTAGGTACAGTTGCAATAATATCCTGGCCAAATTCTCTTTTGAGGCGTGCAATAGTAATTTCTAAATGTAATAACCCTGAAAATCCACACCTGAATCCGAAACCAAGTGCCTGAGAATTCTCAGGCTCATAGGTAAAAGCAGGATCATTAAGGTGAAGTTTTTCGATAGATTTTTTCAATGCCTCAAATTCATTTGTATTTAAAGGATAAATACCTGCAAAAACCATAGGAATGTTTTCTCTGAATCCTGGAACTGGTGATTCAGCTGGATTTTCCGCAGATGTTACGGTATCACCTGTTTTAACATCAAGAGGATCCCTTATCACCGCTGTAAAATATCCAACATCGCCGGCAATAAGTTTCTCAGTTTTTTCCATTCTAAGTCTAAAAACACCTGTTTCTTCAACTTCAAACTCCTTACCGGTGGACATAAACCGAATTTTCTGCCCCGGGAATATTTTACCATCAAATAATCTCACATAAACAACAACTCCTTTGTATGTATCAAAGTGTGAATCGAATATCAATGCTTTAAGAGGAGATTCAGGATCACCCTTCGGCGGAGGAATTTTATCGACTATTTTTTTAATAAGTTCATCTACACCTGTGCCTAACTTTGCACTAATCTTTAAAATTTCATTACGCGGAATTCCAAGCATTTCTTCAATTTCTTCCTCTGTTCCTTCTATATCAGCACCGTTTACATCAATCTTATTAATAACCGGGATTATTTCCAGGTCATTTTCTAACGCAAGATATGTGTTTGCTATTGTTTGAGCCTCCACCCCCTGCGTTGCATCAACAAGAAGTACAGCACCTTCACACGCTTTTAAACTTCTTGAAACTTCATAACTAAAATCTACATGTCCCGGCGTGTCAATGATGTTGAATACATATTTCTTGCCATCAATATCTATATCGAGCCTGACAGGATGGGCACGAATAGTGATACCACGCTCTCTTTCCAGATCCATGCTGTCAAGCACTTGATCTTCCTTTTTCCTTTCGTTTACAAGTCCAGCCTTTTCCAATAGCCTATCTGCAAGAGTTGATTTTCCGTGATCAATATGTGCAATGATTGAAAAATTTCGTACATTAACCCTTTGTGCCAACTTTTACTTTTCTCCTGCTAAATGTAAGTTTTCCATTTTCATCAACATCAACATAGATTGTATCGCCACTTCCAAATTCACCCTTCAAAATCCTCATTGCAATGGGATTTTCTATCTCTCTTTCTATGTATCTTTGAAGTGGCCTTGCCCCATATTCAGGATTATATCCGTTCTTTGCAATGTGCTTTCTTGCAGTTTCTGAAAGCACAATTTGTATAGAATTCTCGGAGAGATTTGCTTCAACACGCTTCATTAGTATATCAACAATTTTTTCAATTTCTTCAAATTTCAATGGATAGAACACAATAATATCGTCAAGGCGGTTTAAAAATTCGGGCTTAAAAATATTCTTCAAGGATCCAAGTAATCTCTTTTTCTTTTCTTCAAATGAGGTATCAACATTCCCCAGATCAAATCCCATCGATTTCTCTTTTAACTTTGAAGTTCCAAAATTGGATGTTAATATTATCACGGTATTTTTAAAATCAACTGTATGTCCCTGAGAGTCTGTTGCACGTCCTTCATCCATTATCTGCAAAAGAATGTCAAATATATCTGGATGTGCTTTTTCAATTTCATCAAATAACACAACAGAATAAGGTTTTCTTCTTACTGCTTCCGTTAACTGTCCACCTTCCTCGTATCCAACATAACCAGGAGGAGAGCCAATCAATCTGGAAACAGCAAATTTTTCCATATATTCGGACATATCAAACCTGATAAGTGCATTCTCATTGCCAAATAGGAATTCAGCAAGCGCTTTTGCGAGTTCAGTTTTTCCAACACCAGTTGGACCAAGAAAGAGGAACGTTCCAATAGGCCTATTAGGATTTTTCAAACCCGCACGTGCTCTTCTTATTGCATTAGACACAGATTTAACTGCAAAATCTTGACCAACAATTCTCTTATGAATCATTTCTTCCATATGGACAAGTCTGTCCTTTTCGTCAGTTAAAAGTTTCTCCACAGGAATATTTGTCCACATTGAAACAATTTTCCGTATATTATCTTCACCAAGTTCAGGAATATTTTCCTTGTTTGAACTTTCCTTTACAAGTTCTCTTAACTTAACAAGGAGTTCTTTTTCTTTCATTCTTAAATCATCAACCAAAAGTAATTTTCTTTCTCTAATTGCAGCAAATTTTTCTTCCCTGATTTTCTTCAATTCTTTTTCAATTTCTCTAATCTCTGAATTTTTAGATAACTGCAAGCGTAATCTTGCCGCTGCTTCATCTACAACATCAATCGCCTTATCAGGTAAAAATCTGTCATTTATATACTTCACCGAAAGTTTCACAGCCGACTCAATCGCACTATCTGTGATCTTTACATTATGGAAACTTTCATACCTTTCTCTTAAACCTTTGAGAATTCTTATGCTTTCTTCAACAGAGGGCTCATTCACAAATATAGGTTGAAATCTTCTTTCTAATGCTGCATCCTTTTCTATATATTTTCTATACTCCTTCAAGGTTGTAGCGCCGATAATTTGTATTTCTCCACGTGCAAGAGGTGGTTTCAATATGTTAGAAGCATCAATTGCACCTTCTGCTGCACCTGCACCAACAATTGTATGCAACTCATCTATAAACAAAATCACATTCTTTTTTGACTTGGTAACTTCTTTTAAAATACGTTTCATTCGCTCTTCAAATTCACCTCTATATTTTGTTCCCGCTATAACTGAAGACAAATCAAGAGCAACCAATCTTTTATTGGCAAGAAGTTCAGGCACATCTCCATCTGCAATTTTCTGAGCCAGTCCTTCTACTATCGCCGTTTTACCAACACCGGGATCTCCCACAATAGCAGGATTGTTTTTCTTTCGCCTCATTAAGATTTCTATTATACGCTCCATCTCTTTTTCTCGCCCGATTACAGGGTCGAGTTCACCATTTTCGGCAAGAAGTGTAAGATCTCTGCTATACTGATCCAGAGTTGGAGTTTTTGATTCACTTCTCTGCCTTGGGCGTTTCTCCGATTTCCTTGTTTCTCCAAGCATAGAGTAGATAGTCTCCTCAAGGTAGCCTAAATCAACGCCCATATCCTGCAAAATTTTTACTGCAATTCCACCACCCTCATGGAGAATTGCAAGCAAAATATGTTCAGTACTTACATAAGAATCTCCTAAATTATTTGCCTCTCTTTCTGCCATTTCTAGAACTCGTTTTGCTCTGGGAGTTAAAATTACTTCAGCATGCTCAGCAGAAGAAACTGATGAAGATTCTCGGACAATATCTTCAATTTTAGAAAGCACTTCACCTGTATCTATTCCAGCACTTACAAGTGCATTA
The DNA here is from genome assembly GCA_964465465.1 of uncultured Caldisericales bacterium. GTDB lineage: Bacteria > Caldisericota > Caldisericia > Caldisericales > Caldisericaceae > AUK232. The sequence continues at coordinate 10,092 of CAYXJW010000046.1, read as the reverse complement.
TATGCAAGACCCTCACCTAATTTAATTAAGCCGAGGAGTATATGCTCTGTTCCTAAATAGTCATTATTTAAAAAACGAGCCTCTTCCTCTGCAAGCCAGATGGCTTTTTGGGCTCTTTCAGTCAAATTATTCCAATTCATATTATCATCTCCTTGCTAATATATTTTACATGATATCAGTCAGTTCGTCAACCTTTGATAAGTATTTGCGATATTTAGTGTTGGATATTTCTAATTTGATTTTTTTGAAATCATCAGTGGTGCCGGGGACCGGAATCGAACCGGTACGATGTCGCCATCGCGGGATTTTAAGTCCCGTGCGTCTGCCAGTTCCGCCACCCCGGCAAAATCAAAAAATTGGAGGCACCGGTCGGACTCGAACCGACGATGAGGGTTTTGCAGACCCTTGCCTTACCTCTTGGCGACGGCGCCTCAACACTGGAGCGGAAGACGGGATTTGAACCCGCGACAACTGGCTTGGGAAGCCAGCGCTCTACCCCTGAGCTACTCCCGCATGCATAATCATTATATTTTAATTTCTCTTTTAGTCAATTCTTTTTTGAGTAAAGCATTAAACATTTCTATCGTTCTGGGATGCACAGGTATTCTATTCTTCATAAGAAAGCCTACATTAAGGCGAGTTTCTTCGATCAAAGCATCATTTAAATTTCTATATGCAATATTTCTTACATACATTGCATCATCAAAGTTTCTCCCGGGTTCGATAAAATCAGCAAGATAAATTATCGACTCATTTAAAGTAATATCTTTCCTTCCTGTTGTATGATATGCAATGCAATTTAAAATTTCCTTATTTGTTATCCCCAGTTCATTCTTTACAAGAATTGCCCCAACAGGAGCATGGAGTAAAATAGGGTTCTCTGCTTCCACTTCATCTATCTGGTATCCGTTTTTCTCTGCAATTTCTATAAGTTTTTCAGCTGGAAGGTCCCGAGCAACATCATGTAAAAGTCCAGCATAAGTCAAAACATCACTATTTCCTCCCCAAACTTTATAAAGAGAGATAGCAGTTTCAACAACACATTCTGAATGTTCTATTCTGCTTTTACTCTCATATTTTTTAATCCATTCTTTAACGCTTTCTATAGTAACCATTTATAATAATTTGCCTTTCTATCTCCTCTGGAAGTAAATAAGTTATACTTTCTTTCCGTTTTATCCTCTCCCTGATTAGCGTAGAAGAAATAGGATAAAGTGGGTGTTTTAAAAAGAAAATTTTATCAATGAAATTCGCAAAATACTTCCTTACATAAAATTTCGTCTTCTCGAAATCTCCATCATATCGTTTAGCAACAATGATTTTTGTAAGTTCTAAAATTTTCATATAGTCTTTCCATTTGTGGAATTGTAAAAATGCATCTTCTCCTATAATTGAATAACAATCCTCACAATTTTCTCTGTTCTTTAAATATATGAGGGTATTTATAAAATAGGAAGGGCTTTCTCTCTTAATTTCAAAATCGGAAATGGCAAATTTAACTTTACCTGATATTGCAATTTCAACAAAATTAAACCTGATATGCTTATCAAGTAAATCCTCCTTTGGAAACACAGGATTTCCCGTAGGAACAAAAATTACTTTTTCAAGATTAAATTTTTTGAGTGATTCATTTGCAATGAAAAGGTGGCCGTAATGAATGGGATTAAAGGCTCCACCAAAAATACCTATTCTATTCATCTTCTTTATAGGTAAATGTTTGGTTTCCAATTATAACTTTATCGCCCTCTTTTACTCCCGCCTGTTTAAGTTTTTTATCAAGATTTATTCTTTTAAAATACCGCATAAGTTCAGCTACACTACCAATTCGGTCAAAGTCTGTTAGAGAGACATACCGTTCAATTTCTTTTTGATGAATGCGAAATACATGTTCAGCAACCTTTTCAATTCTAAGAAATTTATCGGAATCTGCCGGTTTTAAACTAATAACCTCTTCCGGTGTTTCTTCTTTAATCTCTGGTGCGTTTGCATTCTTTACAAGTTGATAGAGATATTCTAAAAGATCACTTATTCCTTCTCCTGTTTTTGCAGATATAAAGAAAACTGCTTCTCCTAACTTCGTAAATTTGTCTCTAATTTCCTTAACACGCTTTACTTTCCATGTATCAATCTTATTTACAGCAATAACTCTATCCCTCTGTAAAAGTTCCGGTTTATACTTACGAAGTTCGTTAAGTAAAGCGTTGTAAGTGGGAAAAATCGATTTTTTATCCGTCCCGTCAATTAAAAATAACAAGACTTTTGCTCTTTCTATATGAGCAAGAAACTCATTACCCATCCCTTTTCCTTCGCTTGCTCCTTCTATAAGACCGGGTAAATCTGCCATGACAAACCTTTTTCCTTCACCAAGATCTACCACACCAATCTTTGGAGAAAGCGTCGTAAACGCATAATTTGCAATAGTAGGATGTGCATTCGTAACTTTCGACAGTAAAGTAGATTTCCCTGCATTTGGAAATCCTACAATACCCACATCGGAGAGAATTTTCAGTCTTAACTCAAGTTTCTTTTCGACACCAGGTTCTCCTTTTTCACTGTAATGCGGCGCACGTTCAACTGCTGTTGCAAAACTTTTATTGCCTCTTCCACCTTTCCCACCTTTTGCAACAACTACTGATTTTCCATCTTCATTGAGATCTGCAAGAATTTTGCCATTGCTTCGATCTATTACAAGAGTGCCAACGGGGACCTCTATTATCATATCTTTCCCATTTTTACCATGTTTGTTTCCTGATTTTCCATTTTCGCCGTTCTCAGCAAAAAAATGATGATGGTGAATAAAAAAGTTCAAGGTGTCAATATTTTTGTTGGCTTTTATAATTACATCTCCGCCCTTCCCACCATCTCCTCCGTCAGGGCCACCGCGAGGAGCGTACCTTTCATGACGGAAACTTACTGCACCGTCTCCTCCCTTTCCGCTCCTCACGATTATATATGTATAGTCAATAAAAGATTTCTTTCCCGTAGAATTTACTCCTCCACTATATGAACCAGAGTAATTCTTCTTTTCTTTTCGAACTTAACAATACCATCTTTTAAGGCAAAAAGTGTGAAATCATTTCCTTCACCAACGTTACGACCAGGTTTAATCTTTTCTCCAATTTGCCTCACAATAATATTTCCAGCCTTTGCTTTTTGGCCATCGTATAATTTTACTCCAAGATACTTCGGATTGCTGTCTCTTCCGTTTGTACGAGATTTTTTTCTTGCCATATTATTTCACCTCGCTTGCAATTCGTTCAATTTTAACTTTCGTAAAAGGCTGTCTATGACCGTTCTTTTTACGATTCCTTGTTTTGTTTCTGTAATAAAATACAACAATTTTACGGTCTCTACCCTGTTCAATAATTGTACCTTCAACGAATGCGTTTTCAACGGTTGGAGAACCAATTAAAACATTTTCTCCATCCTTTACAAGAAGGACATTGTCAAACTTAACAGAATCTCCAACTTTTCCGTCAATCTTCTGAATTTTTATAACATCTCCAGCCTTTACTCTGTACTGATGGCCGCCAGTTTTTATAATTGCTTCCATAAATAACCTCCCTTCACTACAAAAAGGCACTGGTTAGCCTTTTGTAAGTGGATTAATTTAGCCTTTAAAGTGTAGTAAAAAAACGCAATTTGTCAATACTTACAAATTATTTTTACTGCTGATCGATTTGTAGATACCTGGAGCAAAAAACTTCAGTGCATTCTTTGCAACTAAAAATGTCGGAACCGCTATTATGATACCTAATGCTCCTCCAAGAGAGCCACCTATAATTATAAGAAGTATCACCGCAAGTGGTGGTAGATTAATTTTCCTTCCAGCAAAGTGAGGTATCACTATTTGAGATTGTACAAACTCTATTGCAAAGAAAAAAATAGCAAAAAACAAAAATGTATTGAACGACTTGAAAAGCGCAAATATAGAACCTGTTGTAAAAACAATTGTAGGACCAATATACGGTAGAAGTTCAAGTACTGCGTCCATTCCACCTATTACAAGATAATACGGAATTCCAACAAAATAACTCATAAGCCCCATAACAAAACCTGTTGCGAGCGCTACCAACAAAAGAAGAGAGTAATAATCACGAACCTCTCTATTTGTTTTTTCAAGAAACAGTACCCACGCCCTGTTTTTACTGCCACTAAACAAATGCGATGCCATCTTAAAAAGTGATTCTGAATCTTTCATAAAGAAAAAGGCAAGTATAAGAGAAAGAAAAACAGAAGGAATTAAAGAAACTTTTTGAATTAACATTGTTGTAATCTTATTTAGTAGTATGTTTAATCCCAATTCAATATTTTTTGAAATATTTTTCAAAAATTCATCAAGAAAAGGAGTTTTATTTTTTACGGGCATTAAAGAAATTAAGTTGTTTATATAGTCTGTTATGGAATGAAAAATATCAGGTACTTTTTTTACAATTTCTCCAAATTGCTTTGTGACCTGCGGAATTAAAATATAACCAAGCAAGGTGAATATAAGAAGAAAAAGTAAAATGGATAAGAGTGAAGATAAAAACCTTGGTAATTTTCTCGAAAAGAAATTTGTGAGCGGCAAAAGAAGATAGGCGAGAAAAGCTCCATACAAAATAGGAGGGATTATTCCTCTTATTTTGTAAATTGCAAATAAAACAAGAAGTGTTATAACAACAACAATAGTTACAGTAAAAGCTTTTCTCGCTACAGCAGAATTATCTTTATTCATTAGTTATATCTACGTCTGCTACCTCATCATCTGGAGTTTTAAATCTTATCACTCTTAAGCCCCTCGCAGCACGGCTCAACGTTGTGATTGTACATACAAGAGTCTTGATTACATTACCATTCTTTGTAAAAACAACGATTTTATCATCTTCTCCAACAAGCAATATTGCTTTCACAAATCCAGTCTGATCTGTTACCTTTATACATTTTATACCTCTACCGTGTCTCTTTATCTTACGAATTTTTTCCCATACAGTCCGTTTACCATAACCTTTTTCCGTAATTATGAAAAGTTTTTTACCTTTTTCCAGAGTGCAAGCGTCAACTACATAATCATCGTTATGAAGTCTTATTAGTTTTACTCCCATAGCATTTCTTCCAATGGGACGAATTTCTGAGGAATCAGATCTAATACAAAGTCCGTTTTTCGTTACAAGAACGTATTCTTCAGCATCTTTAAGAGGCAAAACTTTTATAAGTTCATCGCCTTTTCGCAATCTTATTGCAATTTTTCCCGGTCTATTGACACTTACGAACTCTTTCATTGGTGTACGTTTGCCCATCCCTAATCTTGTAATAAACATTAAAAATTTAACGTTTTCATTTTCAAGTGGAATTGCGGCTGTAATTTTCTCATCAGGTTCAAGGTTCAACACTCTATAAATAGAAACGCCTTTTGCTTCTCTTCTTGACGCAGGAATTTGATATGCCTTTAAACTATAAACTTTTCCTTTATTTGTAAAGAAAAGTATTTTACTCTTCGACATAGTGGTAAATACATTAACAAGTTGGTCATCATTACCACTTGGTTGGCCTATTACTCCTTTACCACCTCTTTTTTGTACCTTAAAGGTGCCTTCAGACATACGCTTGACATAGCCTTCCTTTGTCATTGTTATTATTACAGGCACATTGGGAACTAAATCTTCTAGTTCAACTTTCCCCTCTTCATCGATAATTTCTGTTAATCTCTTATCACCAAATTTATTTTTAATGCGGACCAAATCATCCTTGATTTTATTCCACAAAACCTTTTTGTTAGAAAGCAACTCTTCAAGTCCTGCGATTTTTTCCTCTGTTGATTTAATATCATTGAGGAGCTTTTGATGTTCCAGATTTGTAAGCCTTGAAAGTTTCATATCAAGAATTGCCTTAATCTGTACATCTGCTAATGAAAGCAATGTTTTAAGTCTTTCTGCTGCTACTTGCGTGTTCTCAGAGCCCCTGATTATTTTAATCACATCATCAATGTTTAAAATTGCCTTTTCGAGACCTTGTAAAATAAAAAGATAATCCTTAGCCTTTTTGAGCTGAAATTGTGCTCTTCTTGTAACAACTTCTTCCCTAAAAGAAAGGAATTCAAGAAGTAGTTCCTTCATTGTAAAGACTTTAGGAACATTGTTCAAAATACCAAGAAGGATAATACCATACCTTTTTTCAAAAGGAGTGTGAATTCTTAAACGATTTTCAAATATGTTAACATTTGCATCTTGAGAAAGTCTTATAACAACACGCACTCCATCTCTATCAGACTCATCTCTAATATCTTCAACCCCTGTTATTTTTTTATTCCTCACAAGGTTTGCAAGTTTTTCTACAAATGCTGCCTTGTTCACTTCGTATGGAAGTTCGGTAATAACAAAATGTTTTTTCTTACTGTGTTTTATATTTTCGATATGGGCCTTACCGCGAATTGTAATAGTTCCCCTTCCTGTTAAGAAATAGTTTTTGATTCCTTCTCTTCCTACAATAAGCCCCTTTGTTGGAAAATCTGGCCCTTTAATATATTCAAATAGCGTTTCAGGTTGAACTTCCTCACCTTTTATTTTTTCTTTATCTATTATATATACCAATGCATCAATAAGTTCAGATAAATTATGCGGTGGAATATTTGTTGCCATTCCAACTGCAATACCAGAAGATCCATTGGCAAGGAGATTTGGGAACTTAGCAGGTAAAACAACCGGTTCTTTAAGAGTATTGTCAAAGTTAGGCACAAAATCAACACTGTTCTCATTTAAACCGTCAAGAAGTTCCATTGATATGGGTGAAAGTCTCGCTTCAGTATAACGCATTGCTGCTGGTGCATCACCATCAATTGAACCAAAATTCCCATGCCCATCAATTAAAGGATAACGCAGAGAAAAAGGTTGAGCCATTCTTACAAGTGCATCATACAGTGCGATATCTCCATGCGGATGAAACTTACCAAGAACTTCTCCAACAACTCTTGCACTTTTCTTGTATGGCTTATTGGGAAGACAACCCATCTCATTCATTGCAAATAAAATTCTTCTGTGTACAGGTTTTAAACCATCTCTAATATCAGGAAGGGCTCTTCCTACAATAACACTCATTGAATAATCAAGATAAGATTTTCTTATTTCGTCTTCTATTGGAACGTTTATAACTTTTTCACCAAACAAATCTGCCATTTAACCACCTCTTAAAATTAAATTTTTAAATATCCAGGTTCGCAACTTCACTTGCATGCTCTTCTATGTAGCGTCTTCGCGGTTCTACTTTATCACCCATTAAAAGGTTAAATAACTTATCCGCTTCTTCTGCCTCCCGAACAGTTACTCGCAAAATAACTCTTCTGGATGGATCCATAGTAGTTTCCCAGAGTTGTTCTGCATCCATTTCACCAAGTCCTTTGTATCGCTGGACCTCTGCCTTATCCGGGCTTTCAAGTTGGGAGAGTATTCGCTTTAATTCACCATCAGAGAATGCATAATAGATCTTTTTCCCGTATTTCACCCTGTAAAGTGGGGGCTGTGCAATATATAGATAGCCTTCTTCGATTAATCTTCGCATATACCTGAAAAAGAATGTGAGTAATAAGGTTCTTATATGTGCACCGTCTACGTCCGCATCCGTCATGATAATTACCTTATGATATCTGAGTTTTTCAGGTTTATAATCCTCATTAATACCACAACCCAAAGAGATAATCAAGTTTTTAATTTCCTGGTTTGAAAGCACATTATGAATATTAGCGCGCTCCACATTTAAAATTTTACCCCTAAGCGGAAGAATGGCCTGGAACTTTCTATCCCTTCCCTGTTTTGCACTTCCTCCAGCTGATTCTCCTTCCACGATGTAAAGCTCTGCTTGAGTCGGATCATTAGTAGAGCAATCTGCAAGTTTGCCAGGAAGTCTTCCGCTAAAATCAAGGCTATTCTTCCTTCTTACCAGTTCTTTTGCCTTTCTTGCTGCAATTCTTGCATTCTGAGCAAGAATAGCCTTTTTAACAATGCTTTTTAACTCATCAACATGTTTGTCGAAATATTTAGTAAGTTCCTCTTTTACTGCAGAATAAACTTTTGTCTTTACGTCTGCATTTCCAAGTCTTGTCTTTGTTTGCCCTTCAAACTGAGGTTCAGTAATCCTTAAATTAATGATTGCTGTTAAACCTTCTCTAATATCATCGCCAGTAAGATTCTGATTATCCCTTATGAGTTTTAGTTCATGCGCCTGGTCATTTATTACTCTTGACAATGCATTTTTAAACCCTGCTTCATGAGTACCGCCATCAATAGTGCGAATATTGTTAACAAATGATCGGATATCTGTGTTAAAGCCACTATTATACTGAAAAACTACCTCTAAAAAGAAATTTTCTTCAACTTTTCTAATATAAATAGGGTTTTCAGGAAGTACCTGCTGATCTTTATGAATTTCTTTAATAAAATCTATAACACCACCTTCTGAATGGTAAATCTCATCTGTGCCGGTTTTCTCATTTAAGAAATGAATTTTTAACCCTGCGTTGAGATATGCTAATTCCTTCAGTTTGGGTTTTATTATAGATTCCTTAAAATCCGTTGTTTCGAATATACTTTTATCGGGCAAAAATGTGATTTCCGTTCCGCTTTCCTTATCCTGTGAATAGCCAACTTCTTTAAGTGGATACAGGGGAATACCTTTCTTAAATTCCTGTTCGTAAATCTTATGCTCTCTTATAACTCGCACTTTAAGATAATCAGACAGTGCATTAACAACAGAAACACCTACACCGTGAAGACCTCCAGAAACGTGATACGCCTTACCGTCAAATTTACCACCTGCATTTAGTTTTGTAAGAGCAACTTCAACGCCTGAAATCCCAAGTTGAGGATGTTTATCAACTGGAATTCCTCTTCCATTGTCTCTAACAGTTACACTGTTATCGCTGTGAATTATAACTTCAATTTCATTACAAAAACCTGCCATCGCCTCGTCAATACTGTTGTCCACTACTTCAAAGACAAGGTGATGCAAGCCTCTTTCATTAGTCGAGCCAATATACATAGAAGGGCGTTTCCTTACATGTTGAAGCCCCTCTAAAACTTTAATACTACTGGCTGTGTATTCTTCTTTTGCCATTTAATCAACCTCCATTTCCTAAACCATAATATTTTAGCAGAAAACACGAAAAAGTAAAATTAAATCAGTATTTTAAAGGAATCCTTGTATATTTCTACTCCAATTTTTATTGACAAAAAATCAAGCAGTATTAAAATCTATTCGGCATGAATAAACGAAAGGAGAAAACCAGAAAATGGAAGATAAATTCGGACTTAATAAGTACGGTATTGTTAACTTTAAAAGAGTTTACAGAAATCTTACAAGAACAGAACTCACAGAGGAAGCTGCAAAACGAAATGAAGGGATTTTTACCAATTTAGGAGCATTTAATATTTTAACAGGAAAAAACACTGGTAGATCACCAAAAGATAGGTTTATTGTTGACCAAAAATCAATTCATGAAAAGATAGACTGGAACGACATAAATAAACCAACAACTGAGGAAGTTTTTGAAAGAGTTTACATAAGAGCCACTGCTCACTTACAAGAAAAGGATATATTTATATACGATGGTTTCGTAGGACATGATCCACATTATGCCCTTTCCTTACGTGTAATTACTGATTTTGCATCAACTGCATTACTTTCAGAAAACGTGTTTGTTTCGGGAAGAGGAAAAGATCCTTCAATATGGAATGATCCAGATTTCACTGTTATCGTTGTTCCGTCCTGTAAGGCAGTTCCAGAAGTTGATGGAACCCGTTCAGATGTTGCTATTATTTTTAATTTTGACAAAAAAATTGCTGTTATTATGGGAACAAGATACGGAGGCGAAGTCAAAAAAGTAATGTTTTCTGTAATGAACTTTTTACTCCCTGAAAAAAATGTATTTCCTATGCATTGCTCAGCAAATATGGGTAAAGATAATTCAACTGCACTATTCTTTGGTTTGTCTGGTACAGGAAAGACAACATTATCCACAGATCCACAAAGAATTTTAATTGGAGATGATGAACATGGTTGGAGTACAAATGGAATCTTCAATATAGAAGGAGGATGCTATGCTAAAGTAATTGGAATAGCCCC
>CAYXJW010000045.1:0-3203 GCA_964465465.1 uncultured Caldisericales bacterium | reverse complement strand
GATTTTCTTCTCACTGAGTTTGAGAAACTTCCAGATAAGGAAAAGTATCTCAAAAAACTTGGAAAACATTTTGAAGGACATGATGCTGTACATAGTCTTGTGTTTTATTTAAAGGCAAGGGATTTTGAATCGGCTGCAAATTTGATTAAATCTACAAACTTTCTTCCTCTTGGAATAATTGGATTTGAAACAGCAAAAAATCTTTTGAGCGAGGTGCCACCCGGATATTTAGTAAAACTTCCTGAGGTAGCCTTGTTAAAAGGCGAAGTTTCATTACGCGTAGGTGATGTTAAGGTTGCGAATTCTGTTGCAGATAGAATTCTTGAAACTGAATCTGCATTGCCTATTCGATTTAAGGCGTACGTTTTGAAAATTTCCTCTCTTGTGTTCCAGGGTGATTATACGGGTGCTGCAAGTTTTGTTAAAAAGGCTGAGGAAATTGCAAAAAATATGGATTTTTCAAAGACAGTTGATTTTTATTACCTTGCTGCAAGAATTTATTATCTCACTGGTCAATTTGAAAACGCAAAAAAAATTGTAGAGATACTTATAGCAAACTTAAATTCGGTTAAGAATCCGTTGAACAGGGCAAAAATTTTGAATTCTTACTGCATTGTAAATCTTTCTCGCGAAGGAAAATACAGGGAAGTAGAAAATTTTTATGGTGATATAATTTCTATGCTGCATAGTTATAACTTAAATGCAGATCCTCGTTATTATGTTAATCTTGCAATTGCTCAGATGAATACGGGGAAGCTTGAAGAGGCAGAGAATACTCTTGATACTGCATACGAAATTGCACGTAAACTCTCCTGGAAGGAACGCTTTCCTGATATAGATGTGGAAAGTGGATTTTTATATTTAATGAAAGGTGATTTAGATAAGGCAGAAAGATTTTTTATAAAAGCTGAAAAAAGAAAAAATGTAAGTATGTTTTTACAGGCTGCTTGCAAAATGGGTTTGGCTGTTTTAATGCGGAAAAAACGAAATTTCGAAAAAGCCCTTAAATACGCAAATGAGGATTTGAAAATTACAAAAAGTATGGGAAGAGGAGCGATTGTTGGTGAGTCTTTGCTTAATATCGGAAAAATTTACCTTGCCATGGGTAATCTTGAAGAAACGCTTAATTATGTGAAAAAAGCGGAGCCACTTTTAAAAAAAGGACATGATAATTATTTTATCGAAAATCTTAAACTAATAAGAAGTATTGCTCTCAGGAAAGATGTTAAGAAAGTAACAGATGAGATAAGTAATCTTGAGTATTTTGGAATTTTCCTTTCAGATAGTGACATTCTTGAACAGTATCTTAACGAAACAAAAACTGGTTTTCAAAATGTTATAACAGTTAAAACACTTGGCAAGTTTGAGGTGTACGTGAAAGAAGAAAAAATTCCATACAAAAAATTCAGGAGGAAAGGCGTTATTACATTTTTCAAGTACCTTGTTTCTAAATTTCCAAAACAGGTTTCCATCGATAAAATTTCTGACGATCTTTACAGGCATCTTGATTTAAAGAAAGCGAAGCACAACATATATGTATCAGTTTCTGTAATAAATAAACTTTTCGAATCGTACGGAATAAAAGATGTGATTTTGAGAGCGCAGGGAATGTACGGCTTAAATCCTGCTGTTGTAAAAAGCATTGATTACATTGATTTTATCGATTTCGTAAAAAAGAAAAAATTTGAAGACGCAGTTAAATTATACAATGGCGGGTTTCTTGAAGAAAATTTATACGATGAATGGACGATACATTTGAGGGATTACATAACCGGGCTGTATGTAAATACACTCTCTGAACTTGCAGAGAATGCTTATGGTAGTGAAAAAGAAAGTATCCTTAAAAAATTGCTTGATGTGGATCCTCTTAATGAAGATGCAGCAGAGGATCTTTTGCGGTATTATTTAACAGAGGGCAAGAGATCAGCGGCGATTTCTTTTTATAATAAACTCAAGAAAGTTTACGAAAATGATTATGGTATGGAAATCCCGGAGAGTATAACTTCTTTGCTTGCCGAGTTCTAAATTACCGGATTTTACAATGTTTTACTTTGTCTTTTATTACTTTGCAGAGTCTCTGTAGTTCATTGTTTGTAAAAGGCGGGCGTTTGAAATTATCAGCAACAGTTTTATCAAAATGTGGTTTTTGTATGAAATACTGCTTTGCACCTTTTATGAGTTCTCCTATTTTTTCAATTTCGTTTTCTGTATGAAATCCTTTTATTACTGTTGTTCTAAATTCATAGTCTGGTGCATAATTCATTATCAATGAAATGCTCTCTCTAATTTTTTGGGTATCAGTTCTGGTTCCTGCGATCTCGTTGTACCGTTCGAGTGAAGACTTTACATCCATTGCAACGTAATCAATAAGTTTTTCGCTGAAAAGTTTTTCAAGCATTGAGGGGTTTGTTCCGTTGGTATCCAGTTTTACTGCAAACCCCATTTGTTTAATTTGTTTTGTAAATTCTGGAAGGTCTTTTTGCAGGGTGGGTTCTCCACCGGTAAATTCAACTCCATCAAGGAACTTTATACGGGATCTTAGAAATTTCAGAACTTCTTCTGCAGGTATTGGTGTTTCGAATTTTTCTGGAAGCACAAGTTCTGGGTTGTGACAGAATGGACACCTGAAATTGCAGCCCTGTGTGAAAATGATTGCTGCAATATGTTTGGGAAAATCAATGAGCGTGAATTTGTCGATTGCCCCTATAAGCATATTTTATTCTTTTTTTAACGATTTTTTACCTAATAAAATTTGCCGTTTCAAAAGTTCAGGTGAAATTCCCATAAAATTTAGTACAGCCTGTTCTCTTTCTTCAAGTTCCTTTCTATAGGCGGATATCATGAGGAGTAGAACAAAGTTGTACATTTTTATAATAGCTTTCAGTTTTTCTGTATTAATTTCTGTGTATTTTGATAGCACGTTTTCAGTTTCGTCTATAAAAAGAGTGATTGCTAATACTACAAGATCTTCTTTCACCTCTTTCTCTACATGTATTGTCCCAATTTTCTTCATTTCTTCTGAAATTTCTTCAGTTGTATTGTCGGAAAATATAAAGTTAACTCCCTTTATCCACGCCTTTTTTGCACACTCTGCTGATACATTATTTTTTTGCAAAATGTTTAATACTTCGCTGTTTTTCGCGGCTATCGAAAGCACTCTGTCAACAATTTCTTCTGAATGCTCTCTGATAAGTGGTGAAAGT
>CAYXJW010000044.1:0-3313 GCA_964465465.1 uncultured Caldisericales bacterium | reverse complement strand
CTGCAATGATTGAAACTGCGGCAATTTTGTCCGCAATTGTACATAAGTGGGAAGATTTCACGATAATTGTGCTTCTTCTTTTAACGAATGTATTTATTGATTTCTGGCAGGAATCCAAGGCACTTAGCACTCTCAAAGTTTTAAAAGAAAAACTTGCAAAAAAAGCGATTGTTTTGAGGAACGGAGAGTTTAAACAAATTGACGCAAGAGATCTTGTTCCCGGCGACATCATAAAAATTAGAATAGGGAACATTGTACCTGCAGATGTAAAATTAATCAAAACAGAGTATGTACTTGTGGACCAATCTGTGCTTACAGGTGAGTCATTACCTGTCACAAAGAAGGTGGGTGATGTAGTTTATTCCAATTCTATTGCAAAACAGGGAGAAGCAATAGGTGTTGTTGTAAACACTGGCCTTAACACTTTCTTTGGAAAAACGGTGAAACTTGTTGCAAAAGCAGAGAAAGAAGAGAGAAGCCATTTCCAGAAAGCAGTTATTAGAATAGGTAATTATCTTATCATACTAACTGTTTTTCTCGTTGCACTGATATTGCTTGTTGCAATGTTCCGTGGAGAGCACATGCTCGAAATTGTCAGGTTTGCACTCGTTTTAACTGTTGCTGCTATCCCTGTTGCACTTCCAGCCGTTCTTACCGTAACGATGGCGGTGGGTGCAACTTATCTTGCAAGGAAACAGGCAATTGTTAGCAGACTTGCTGCAATTGAAGAACTTGCTGGAGTTGATGTGCTTTGTTCAGATAAAACAGGAACTCTGACGAAGAACCAGATGACCGTTGCAGATCCGGTTGTTTTTGGAAACTATAAGCCAGAAGATTTGATGTTCTATGCAGGGCTTGCTTCAAGAGAGGAAGATCACGATCCAATTGAAAAGCCAATCTTTGAATGGTTGAAAGAGCACAAACTTTACGAAAAACTCAAAGAGTATAAGCATTTGAAATTCAAACCGTTTGATCCAGTGAGCAAAAGAACCGAGGCAGTTGTAGAGGGAAAGAACGGTGAGAAAATTGTTGTGACAAAAGGTGCACCTCAGGTAATATTGGAACTCTGCATACACACAATCAAACCAGATGAAGTGATGAAGCCTGTGAATGAATTTGCTGAGAAAGGATACAGAACGCTTGGTGTTGCGGTTAAAGATGGTGATGATACTTACAACTATGTAGGACTTATTCCGCTATTCGATCCACCAAGAGAAGATTCCAAACGTACAATAGAAGAGGCAAAGAAACTTCACGTAAGAGTAAAAATGCTCACCGGGGATAATCTGGCAATTGCAAAGCATATTGCCGAGATTCTTGGTTTAGGCACAAATATTCTTGATGCAAGAGATTTAAGAGGCGGCGATTACAGAGAGTATTTAATGCTTTCCGAAATTATTGCAAAGGCAATGTATAAAAAATTGCATCCGAAAGTTAGCGAAGAAGAAGCAGAGGTTTTTGCAAAGGATATTGTTAGAGATGTGAGAAATTATTTACAGGATATCCCACTGCCGCCCGGTTATGTTAAGAGGCATGAAGCAAAAATTATTGAACTTATTGAGAGTGCAGACGGTTTTGCTCAGGTATTCCCTGAGGATAAATACTTTATAGTTGATAAACTGCAAAAGGCAAATCATATTGTGGCTATGACAGGTGATGGGGTGAATGATGCTCCTGCATTGAGGAAAGCAGATGCAGGTATTGCAGTTTCAGGTGCAACTGATGCTGCACGTGCTGCTGCAGCAGTTGTGTTGCTTGCTCCCGGGCTTTCTGTTATTATTAATGCAATTAAAATCGCTCGTGTTACGTTTGAGCGAATGAAGAGTTATGCAATTTACAGAATTTCCGAAACACTCAGAGTTATTTTCTTTATGACATTGTCAATTCTTGTGTTTAATTTCTATCCAGTAACTGCTCTTATGATTATATTGCTTGCATTCCTTAATGATCTTCCTATTATTGCTATTGCTTATGATCGCACAAAGATAGATAATTATCCTGTAAGCTGGAATATGAGGGAAGTGCTGACTGTTTCCACTCTTCTTGGAATATTAGGTGTTATATCAAGTTTTGGAATTTTCTACATTGCAGAGAAATTTTTCACTCTTTCTGTTGCTGCAATTCAAACGTTTGTATTCTTAAAACTTGCAGTTGCAGGTCACCTTACAATATTTGTGACAAGAACCGAGGATAGATTTTGGAGAAAGCCTTATCCTTCTGCTGTTCTTTTCTGGACTGCTGTTGCAACCAAAGTAGCAGCAACGTTGTTTGCAGTGTATGGCTGGTTTGTTGCCCCGATTGGTTGGCGTAATGCTTTGATAATCTGGATATATGCACTTGCCTGGATGGTTGTAAATGATTTTGCAAAGGTTGCAACTTACAGATGGCTAAGGAGAGAGAAAGGTGTTAAGGAGTAATTAATAGAACTTGGTTATGTAATAAATTTTAAAGGGCGAGGGATATCCCTCGCCCTTTAAAATAAAAATTGCATTATTCTAAAATTATTTTAAATTCACAATAATTATTATTTTGAGTTTCTGTTTTTACTTCTTTAACTACTACTTTCTTGTTAAATACACTTTCAAACAAACCCTTTATAAATCCCAGTGTAAATGTACATTGTATCTGTTCTTTCCTTTTATTTGCTATATTTGCTTCGAATGAGTTATATACTTTCACTGTATAGGAACCGTCTTCATTTTTTTGAGGGAAGTCAAATACTCCCCAACCAGTGAGTGATGTTATGGTAGCAAAAACGAGTTTTATTACTTCCAATTTATTATCTATCATATCTTTATAAAACGGAGCAATAGATTTTGCGTATTCTTTTGAAATTTGTATCATTATTGGACCAATATATTCACGCATCTTTGCGTATTCTTCCTCGCAAAGAATAATAAATCGTTTCGGGTTATTTTCTGAAACCCTCATTATTCCAAGTTTTACCATTTCATTTGCTTTATTTCCTGTCATTCTCTCATAGTATTCTCTTTCAAGTTTTTCAATTTTTTCTATATCTTCTTCCATTTTTACCTCCTGATATTAATAAATTATATTAATTATTATATTTTATTTTGGAGAAACTACCAATATTATGTTCGAATTTTTGGAACTTTATAAAATGTGGCGGGTTAATAACCCGCCTTTAAAATCATCATTTCTAATCTGGATTATACGTGATTGTTATTGTTCTTGTTTTCGGATCCCATTCTACTGTGCATCCAAGGTTTTCAGCGACAAATCGTAATGGAAGCATCGTTCTATCGTTTACTATAATTGGACGTACGTCATGATTATTTTCATCAATCCATGT
>CAYXJW010000043.1:0-30562 GCA_964465465.1 uncultured Caldisericales bacterium | reverse complement strand
TGCAACAAACACTGATTTAACCCCAGCGTCTTTAAGCGCATTATGTAAAATTATCGCAGTAGTCCTTTTTCCGACAGCAGTGTCAGTGCCAAGCACAGCAATAACAGGTGTATTTACCGTTGCAATTTTCCCTGTGAAGATGTGGAGTTTTTTCATTGAGGGTGGTTTCCTTATATCAAAAATCTTAACACCGTTCGCTTTTGCTTCTTTCATAAGTTCAGAGTTTTCTGAAAGGAAATTCATCATTCCGATTACTATGTTCATCTTGTTTCTTATAGCTTCCCTTATAACTTTCATATCCTTTCTGGGAAGAAAAGGCGTATTCGGTGCAACACCATATATGAAATACTGTACAGGCTCTTTGATCTCTTCGAGTGCTTCTTTTAAACTGCCGTAAATTTTTATACCATTTGGAACACCATCAAGCACTTCACCTGCATCCATACCTTTCTTTGTGTTATCAATAACTCCCACTATTTTGTATTTCTCAGAATATCTCACAAGACCATTCGCAGTTTTTCCATCAAGAGTACCAAATGCACCCTCACAATATACAATCGCATTATCCAATATGACCACCTCCCGTGATTTTTGCA
The DNA here is from genome assembly GCA_964465465.1 of uncultured Caldisericales bacterium. Classification (GTDB taxonomy): domain Bacteria; phylum Caldisericota; class Caldisericia; order Caldisericales; family Caldisericaceae; genus AUK232. The sequence goes on along the minus strand of CAYXJW010000043.1, from coordinate 29,966 downwards.
GATTTTTCGTGGAAAATCCCCAGTAGTTAATATAGCATAATTTTTTAAATCTCAAAGCAGATTAAAATAAAATGTGCTTTTTGAAACATCAAATTGCATTTTTGTGAAAAATATTCAAATTTGCAGTTCAAATACGCTGCAAAATATACAGATTCCTGAAAGACACCAATTATAATGATCAGTTTAGTGGCAAGTAAATAAAACTAATTATAAAAATAAAAATCCTTTTACTAATATGTATAAACCTGGTAAATAATAATATTTGCATTCTTCACAAAAAGTACTAAAATCAATTTTTGGAATGGAGGTAGCCATGAAAAAAATTAAAATAGTAGAAACAGTTTTGAGAGATGCACAACAATCACTTATCGCAACAAGAATGACTACAGAGGAAATGATACCCATATTAGAAAAAATTGATGCGGCTGGTTTTTATTCAATAGAAATGTGGGGAGGTGCAACATTCGATTCAGCGCTTCGTTTCTTAAACGAAGATCCCTGGGATAGATTAAGAAAAATTCGTAATCGGATAAAACACACCAAACTTCAAATGCTTCTCAGGGGACAAAATCTTGTAGGTTACAGACACTATTCCAACGATGTCGTGACAGAATTTATAAAACGTGCGGTAGATAATGGCATTGATATTATACGGGTTTTTGATGCACTAAACGACTTCGAAAATATTGAAACATCAATCATAGCAGGTAAAAAGGCTGGTGCACATGTTCAGGGAGCAATCGCTTATACAATAAGCCCTGTCCATACAGTAGAAACTTACATAGATTTAGCAAAAGAACTTATATCACTTGGAGTAGATTCAATCTGCATAAAAGATATGGCAGGGTTACTAACTCCATTTATGGCAGCAAAAATCGTGAAAGAAATAAAAAAAATTACAAACCTGCCTTTAGATATTCACAGCCACTGCACAACAGGCCTCGCTTCAATGAGTTATTTAAAAGCAATAGAAACAGGAGCAGATATTGTAGATACAGCGATTTCTCCATTTTCAATGGGTACTTCACAGCCTTCTACTGAAAGTATTGTATCTGCTTTGAAAAATACAGAATTTGATACAGGATTAGATCTGCGCGCACTTCGAGAGATAGCCCGGTACTTTACTCCAATCAGAGAAAAATATATCAAAAATGGAATACTCGATCCAATGATTTTAAGCGTAGATATAAATACTTTAACCTATCAAATACCAGGAGGTATGTTATCAAATCTCATATCTCAACTAAAAAAGATGGGGAAAATGGATAAATTTAAAGCGGTACTCGAAGAAATTCCCCGCGTAAGAAAGGATTTCGGATATCCTCCACTGGTTACTCCTATGAGTCAAATAGTAGGAACCCAGTCTGTCTTAAACGTAATAACCGGGGAAAGATATAAAGTGGTACCTGAGGAAGTGAAAGATTACATCCGAGGAGCATACGGAAAACCTCCAATAAAAATATCAGAAGAAATAATCAAAAAAATAATTGGTAAGAAAGATCTTCAGAAAGAAAGCCCTCAAGACTTATCGAAACTAGAATTAAGCAATGCAAAAAACGCAATAAAAGAATATATCTTGCAAGAAGAAGACGTATTAACTTACGCTCTTTTTCCTGAGACTGCTCTTTCCTTTTTCAAACTAAGAGAAGCAAAAAGATATGGAATAGACTCATCGCTAATTATCGAAAATGACGGAGTAATTTCTTATCCTGTATAAACGAACACCAATAAAAACATCAGTGTAAAATCAACAAATTAGAAAACTTCAATTTCTAATTACGCTAAATCTTTCTCTCCTTTAACGCCCTCTCTATTTTTTCCAGATCGTAAGAGAACTCTCTGTCATGCTCTGCAAAATCTATGATTGAGCGGATTTTATCGTATGTTTCCTTTGTGCCTATCCCGAGGTTTTCACTTCCATAAAAATCTACAGCCTGAGCAGAAACAAGCAGTTCAATTGCAACGATACGCCTTATATTGGAGATTATTTTATCCGCCTTTAAAACAGCGTTCATTCCCATACTGACATGGTCTTCCTGATCTGCTGAAACGGGAATAGAATCAACACTTGCAGGGTGAGAGAGAACTTTATTCTCAGAAACAAGGGAAGCCATAGTGTATTGCAAAATCATCATTCCAGAATTTAAGCCCGAATGCTTCACAAGAAAAGGTGGCAAATTGCTCAAAGCCGGGTTTAGAAGTCTATTAACTCTCCGCTCACTTATGCTCCCTACCTCAGACATTACAATAGCAAAGTGATCCATTGCAAATGCAACAGGTTCTGCATGAAAATTGCCGCCAGACAAAACGTCTTCACTTTTCATGAAAACGATTGGATTATCAGTTACAGCATTAATCTCTTTAAGAATAATGTTTTCCGCATATCTCAAACCTCCAAGCACAGCACCGTAAACAGCAGGAATGCACCTTAATGAGTAAGCATCCTGCACCCTTGGAACAGAGTTTACAAGTTTGCTTCCCTTTATTTGAGAAAGCACAAAACCTGCAACTTCTTCCTGTGTTTCGTATCCTCGTACTTCCTGAATCCTTAAATCAAATGCCTCTTTTCTTCCTCTCAACGCTTCAAGTGAAAGAGAAGACGCCTTTAAAGATGCCTCAACAAGGTAAAATGCTTCTCTTATAAGAAGTGAAGAAATGCCTGATTCCACAGCAGTTCCATTTATTAAGGCAAGCCCTTCCTTTGCCCTTAACCTATCAATTGGCTCAAAGTTTATGAGGTGAAAAATTTTTGAGAAATCTTTAAATTCACCCTCGTAAAACGCCCTGCCTTTCCCTAAAAGCAAAAGAGAAATATGTGCAAGTGGAGCGAGATCTCCAGATGCTCCAACTGAACCATAAGAGGGAACGTACGGATATACTTTTTTATTCAAAAGTTCCACAAGTTTTTCAAGAACGATTCTCCTTATCCCGGAATATCCCTTTGCAAGTGAATTTATCCGCACGGCAATTCCTGCTCTTACATATCTTTCTGGAAGTGGTTCACCTGACCCGGAAGAATGGCTCTTAATTAAATTTTCTTGAAGTTTTCCAGCATCTTCTGGTGGTATCACAGTATCACAGAGTTTTCCAAACCCTGTTGTAACTCCGTAAATTACCTTACCCTGAGATGCAAGTTTCTCAATAAATGCCGCGGACTCATCAATCCTCTGAAATGTCTCCTCTGAAAGTGAAATTTCTTCTCCAGATGCAATTCTTTCAACTTCCTTCAGAGAAAGAGACTCACCGTTAATCCGTATCATAATATTCACTCAACACCGTCTCAATCTCTCTCAAACTTCTGATAAACGGTGTCATATATGCCCTATCATCAGGGAGAAATTGAATTGGTTTCATTCCAGAATCACGTGCTCCTAAAAAGTCAATCGTAATTGAATCTCCTATATGCACCGCTTCTTCACACTTCACACCGACACGCTCACAAGTAAGCAGAAAAATCTGACTGCTCGGCTTTCTTAAATGCACTTCATCAGAAAAAACAAGCACATCAAAAAAATCAATAATGCCTGCTTCTTTCAGTAAAACCCTCAAAATTCTACCCGGTGTCCTGCCCGTATTTGATATAAGAGAAAGTTTATATTTTGTTTTAAGATGCTTGAGTATTTCTTTTACATCGCTTTCTATAAGACGCGGAGGCTTATCAAGTGCCTCTTCTGTGTAAAATTTCAAAATTTTTTCAAATGTTTCATCTTCCACTTTTACGTCGAGCAGTTTAAAAAGGTATTTCAGTTGAGTTTGCGGCAGTATTGCCCACTCATTTTTTTCTGCGGGACATTTAAAACTTGCAACGAGTTCGGTAAAAAAATTCATTATTTTTTCTTTGTATGAATTCGGCAAACCGAGTGTCTTCAAAATAAAATCAGCACGTTTTTCATCTCGCTCTCTTTCAAGTGAATGGCCGTCAGTAATAAGCGTATCCCATAAATCCAGAGAAATCAGTTTAATCATTTTGCATACTCCTTTTCAAAAGATTGAATATCCGTTGTTTTACCGACAAGGAAAAGCGTGTCTTCTTCCTCTATCTTTTGATCAGCAGACGGTGAGACTATTACTGTACCATCACGTTTTATTGCAATGACTGTAATTCCAAATCTGTTTCTCAATGAAAGGTCCTTTAAAGTTTTCCCTACAAGTTTTTTTGTTGCCTTGTATTCTATAAGATCAAATTCCTTCGAAATAGAGATGTAATCCAGAATGTTTGTAGATGCAATTTTATTCGCAACTCTTATTCCCATATCTTCCTCTGGAAAAACAACTTCGTTTATCCCGATCTTCTTCAACACGCGTCCGTGGATCTTGCTACTCACCTTAACAATGATGTTTTTAATACCTAACTCCTGCAGCACCAGCGATACAAGGATATTTGATTGCACGTCTCCAATTGCAACAACTACAGTATCACAGTTCTTAATACCAGCCGCAGCAAGCGCCTCAGGATCTGTTGCCTCTACAACTTCTGCAAAACTCACACTGTCTTTTATTTCATCAACAAGGCTCATTTCTTTATCAATAGCAAGCACAGGGTATCCTAACTCTTCAAGATGCCGTGCAACAGCAGAGCCGAATTTTCCTAACCCTATCACTCCAAACTGTTTTTTCATATTACCTCCTTAACCTATCGCTACTTTCTCTTCTGGATATTCCACTTTGGGAAGTTTCTTTCTGCCCACCATACTAAGAATCAGACTTAACGGGCCTACTCTTCCCACAAACATTGTAGCAATAATTACGATTCTTGAAACGTCAGAAAGATGTGGTGTTATGCCTGTAGAAAGCCCCACTGTTCCAAATGCAGAAAATACCTCGAACAAAACTTGCAAAAAAGTAAATTTATCGCTTTCAGCAGTTAATATAACAATCGTAGAAACAATTATTACAAACAGAGCAAAACCCACAACAAATACAGCGCGGGAAACAGTATCATCATCAATCGTTCTTCCCATAATAACAACTTTCTTTTGACCTCTTATCGCTTTTAACGTTGAAACTGTAAATATAAGAAACGTTGTTGTTTTAATCCCTCCCGCAGTACCACCGGGTGAACCACCTATGAACATTAATATCATCAAAACAAATAGTGTTGCCTGATGTAAACTTGCCATTGCAACGGTATTAAATCCAGCAGTTCTTGGTGTAATAGATTGGAAAAATGCTGCAAGAACTTTACCACGCACAGGTAAATTTCCAATCGAAGAAGGGTTATTCCATTCAAGAATAAGGAAAATTACTGCTCCTACAACAATTAGCCATGCAGTGGATCTTAAGACAATTTTTCTGTGAAGAGACGGTCTTTTCCTCTTTTCTTTTCTCCCAAACTTTATCACAGAATCTATGATTTGCCAGAGCACATAAAACCCAATTCCACCCATTACAATAAGTATCATCACAGTAATATTTACCGTTAAATCATTTACATATCCTGTGAAACTTTTAAATCCACCTATTATATCAAAACCAGCATTGCAAAACGCAGAAATCGAATGGAAAACACCCATTTCAAGCGCCCTCCAGAATGGGTAATCATGCATAAATCTTAACGTTAAAGCAAGTGCGCCAAACCCTTCAAAAAAAGCAACAATTGCAAGAGTTGTCTGAGCAAATCTCATTATACCTGAAAGTTCAGAAACATTAAGCCCTTCCTTGAAAGCAAACCTGTGCCCAAGGGAAACGGGCCTGTTAAATGCAAGCAAAAAGAATGTTGCAATTGTCATATAACCAAGTCCACCAAACTGTATCAGGGTGATAATAATGAGTTTTCCCCAGCCTGACCAGAACGTTCCAGTGTCTACAACAACAAGTCCAGTAACGCAAACAGCAGAAGTTGCCGTGAAAAATGCGGTAATTGGGTTGGTGAAGGTGTGTTTAGCGCTTGCAAAGGGCAGCATCAGTAAAATGCCGCCCACAACGATCAATGCAAGAAAACTTAAAACCACAATCCGTATAGGAGTGAGTTTCTTTTTTCTCATTTATGCCTTTTTGAGCGCTATTTTGTATGTCTTGCCGTTAACTTTAATCTCTTTTTCAATTTGAGGCTCCACAACTTGTTCTTTCATAGAATTAGCAAGAGTTTCTTTTTTGATATAATCTTCAAATGTTTTTACTGCATCATCAACGGGGTTCACTGAAAGATCAATTCTGTCAGAAATATCAAGCCCTGCTTCTTTTCTCATATTTTGAATGGCATGCACAATTTCGCGTGCAGCACCTTCCATTGCAAGTTCATCGGTGAGTGCAGTATCAAGGAACACAAAATATCCTTTATCCACAACTCCGATATAGTTACCACTTCCTTCCACATCAACAAGAACTTCATTACCAGAAAGTTCTATCTTATCTCCATTAACATCAAGCGTTACTTTACCTTTGCGAACAAATTCTTCTCCTGTTTCAGGATTGTTCAGTGCTTTTGCAATAAATGGAAGTTTTTTACCGTACTTTTTACCCAGAACAGGAAGATTTGGCTTCAAAACAACCTTTCCAAACTTTGAAACATCATCAGTTACCTCAACGTTTTTTACATTCAGCTCATCTTCTATCACATCTTTGTTTTCTAAGATTACACTCTTTTCATCTTCATTTTTCACGTAAACAATGAGTTCTGAAAGTGGTTGCCTGACTCTGATTTTTGATTTTTTCCTTGCTGCCCTGCCCATTGAAGTGATGTTAATTAAAAGTTCCATATCATTTATAAGTTTCTCGTCAATCAATTCTTCGTTTGGTGTTGGATAATCTTCAAGGTGAACACTCTCTTTTGCATTGCTATCAATTTCTCTTACAAGGTTCTGGTAAAGTGCCTCTGCAAGGAACGGAGTGTATGGCGCAAGCAAAAGCGAAAGTTTTCTTAAAACTTCATACAGCGTAAAATATGCTGCCATTTTGTCGCTATCGTTTTCACTCTTCCAGAATCTTCTTCGTGAACGCCTCACGTACCAGTTAGACAATTCATTAACAAAATCCTGGATTTCCCTTGTAAGGGAAGTAATATCAAGATCTTCCATTTTTTCAACAATATCCTTGTTTAGTTTTTCAAGTTTCGAAAGAATCCACCTGTCAAGGATACTCCGATCCTTTATAGGAACAAACTTTGCCTTAAAGGGGTCAAACCCATCAATGTTGGAATACATAGCAAAGAATGAATATACATTTCTCAACGGTATAATGAAATTTTTAAGCGCATCGTTCACAACGTTTGGCCCAAACCTTCTGGGAGTCCATGGTGGAGAAGAGGTGTAAATTGCCCACCTGAACGCATCTGCTCCCTGTTTATTGAGAATAGACCACGGATCTATCACGTTCCCTTTTGATTTACTCATCTTTTGGCCTTTCTCATCTAAAATAAGTTCAAGACACATAACAGATTTATATGGAGAAACTCCTTTCACCAGTGTAGAGATCGCCATAAGTGAGTAAAACCAACCACGTGTTTGATCAATCCCTTCCGTTATGAAATCTGCAGGGAAATTCTCTTTAAACTCTTTCTGGTTTTCAAATGGATAGTGCCACTGAGCATACGGCATTGAACCGGAATCAAACCATACATCTATCACTTCTGGCACTCTTTCCATTACTCCACCGCATTCAGGACATTTTAAATGGACATTATCCACGTAAGGCTTGTGAAGTTCTATATCTTCTGGAACATCTTCAATTGCCTTCTCTCTCAACTCCTTTATGCTTCCGATCGATTCCTTGTGGCCACACTCCTTACAAACCCATATATTCAACGGAGTTCCCCAGAAACGTTCTCTTGAAAGTGCCCAGTCTTTTATATTTTCAAGCCAATTGCCAAACCGACCGTGTTTTATATGCTCTGGATACCATTTCACAGTTTCATTATTCGCTATGAGTTGATCTTTAACGTCCGTTATTTTAATAAACCACGACTTTTTGGCATAGTAGAGGAGCGGAGTTCCACATCGCCAACAGAATGGGTAATCATGCTCGTAAAGTTCTTTTTTAAATAGTATTCCACGTTTCTTTAAATCTTCTATTATCAAAGGATCTGCCTTCTTTACAAACATTCCTTTCCAGGGACCAGCAGTGAGATTTCCCTCAGAATCAACAAGTTGAACAAGCGGAAGTCCATATTTTTTACCAACATTAAGGTCATCTTCACCAAAGGCAGGTGCCATATGAACGAGTCCAGTTCCATCATCAGCAGTAACAAAATCAGCAGAAACGACCTTAAAGCCTTTTTCTCTCTCCTCTTCTGAAAGATTTGCAAAATTGTAAAGTGGCTCGTACTTCACACCTTCAAGTTCACTTGCAGGAAACTTTTTTAACACCCTGTAACCCTCTCCAAGAACCGCCTTCGCCCTGCTTTCAGCAATGATTAATTTTTCACCGTTAAGTTCTGCAAGTATGTAAGTAAAATCAGGATTAATCGCAACCCCAGTGTTTGACGGAAGTGTCCAGGGCGTTGTTGTCCATACGAGAAGATACGTATCCGGGAAGCGTGAGTCTTTTACTTTAAATTTTACGTAAACAGAAGGATCTTTCACTTTTTTATATCCTTGGGCAACTTCATGTGAAGAAAGCGTTGTTCCACAACGAGGACAATAGGGAACTACTTTATGTCCCTCGTAAAGCAATCCTTTATCAAAAATCTGCTTTAAAATCCACCAAACAGTTTCGAGATATTTGTTGTCGTACGTAAAATACGCATGTTCCATATCTAACCAGAAACCTATTCGTTCTGTCATTTTCTTCCATTCTTCCTCGTACTTCATTACACTTTCTTTGCACAATTTGTTGAATTTTTCCACACCGTAGGCTTCTATCTCTTTCTTTGTGTGAATGCCGAGCATTTTTTCCACTTCAATTTCCACAGGGAGACCCTGTGTATCCCAACCGCCTCTGCGTGGAACGTAATATCCTGTGAGAGACTTATATCTCAAAACTGTGTCTTTAAAAATTCGTGATAAACCATGATGAACTCCCGGTTTTCCGTTCGCAGTTGGCGGACCTTCAAAGAATACGAAACGTTTATTTCCCTTCCTTATATCCAAACTTTTTTTGAAAATCTCATTCGTATTCCAGTATCTAATCGTTTCCTCTTCCTCAAGGGGAATTTCGGTAACTTTTCGCAGGCTCTTAAACATTAAATTTCACTCCTTTCCAATGGTTATTAAACATATAAACAAGTATAAGAACTTAACAATAATAGTCAAGATTTGCAACTTGAATAGAAAATAAATTTTAAAAAATCAATTCAATTCTTCACCATAATTGCCATACTTATAAAAGCAATTCGTTTTTAATTGATGAAAACAAACTTACAAATAATGCATTTTAAATTCTCAGAGATTTATATAAAATATGGGGAGGTGATTATATGAAAATTGGAGTTATATCTGATTTACACGGTTCCTACGAAGATGTAAAAAACGCATTGAACAGGCTTATAAGCGAAAATGTTGACCTTGTCGTGTGTGCAGGCGATTTGCTTTACCACGGGCCAAGAAATCCAATGCCAGAAAGTTATAATCCAGCAAAAGTAGCAGAACTTTTGAATAACTTTCCAGAGAGAATAATTTTTGCCCGGGGAAATTGTGATTCAGAGGTGGACCAGATGATGATAAAGTACCCTATTTTATCTGACTTTTCTTATCTGTACATCGATGGCATTTTTATAACTGTAACTCATGGCCACAAAATAAACAATTTCAAAGAACTTGCCGAAAAAACAGGGGCTGATATCATAATAAGTGGCCACACACATATTCCAGTAGTCGAAAAATTTGAAAATTCATTTCATCTAAATCCCGGATCCACAACACTTCCAAAAGGCGGCTCCCCAAAGAGTTACGGAATTATAGAAATAAAAAATGGAGAGTTCAAGATAGATATAAAGGAGATATAAAATGGTTATAACAATTGCAAACCAAAAAGGAGGAGTAGGTAAAACAACGACATCCGTCAACCTTGCAGCAGGCCTTGCATTGAAAGGTAAAAGAACGCTTCTTATAGATTCCGATCCACAGTGCAATGCAACCTCCGTTTTTTTCTCTGCTGAAGAAACCTCAAATTCAATTCTTCCTCTATTTACTGAGAAAAATTTTTCAATAAAGGATTCAATAAAAGAAACGAAGAGACAAAACTTATTCGCCGCTCCATCAACTATTCACCTTGCCAGAGTTGAGAGAATGCTTGCAGGTGAAATAGATGCACCGCTTAAATTGAAAAAGGCACTCTCAGAAGTGAGAAACCTCTTTGATTTCATAATAATCGATACTCCGCCTTCACTTGGACTTCTTACTGTAAATGCACTCGTTGCATCTGATAAAGTAATAATACCTATTACTCCCTCTCCCTGGGCACTTGAAGGAGTTCAGGATTTTCTCGACACATTTAAGAGTGTGAAAGAAACATTCAATGAAAACCTGTCAATTTTAGGTGTCATTATTACGATGTTTGATCCAAGAACGGTACTCGCAAGGGACGCAGTAAACGAAATAAAAGCAATGTTCGGGGGACTCGTTTTTAAAGAAACCGTACACAGAAACATAAGGCTTGAAGAAAGCCCTGCATATCAGTCAGACATATTTTCATTTTCCCCGAACTCTTCGGGTGCAGAATCTTATATGAAAATCACCGAGGAGGTATTGGAACGTGCAAAACAATAAAAAGAGAGGATTACCAAAGAACTTTAGAACACGGTACGAGAAAGGATATATAGAGGACTTAATAAACGAAAAAATCGTTTTTAAAGTAAAGGAAATTGAACTTGAAAAAATAAAGCCAGATCCTTCTCAACCAAGAAAACACTTTGACGAAAATTCATTAAAAGAACTTGCATCAAGCATAAAGGAACGAGGAGTTATCGAACCAATACTTGTGCGAAAAGAAAATAACTCATATGTGATTATATCAGGTGAAAGAAGATGGCGTGCAAGTGCAATTGCAGGCAAAAAAACAATTCCAGCAATTGAACTCAATGCAAAAGATAAAAAAGAAATTCGTGAAATTCAAATAATAGAAAATTTGCAAAGGGAAGACATTACACCCCTTGAAAGGGCTAAAATTACTGAAGAATATCTATCCCCATTTACAGATGGAAGAAAAATAAAAACGCTTCTCATCAACTACAGAATGGGCAGGAAAGTTCCAGAAGGTTTTGCGCACGCAGTGAGCGCACTCTGTAAAATCACGGGAAAGAAACCGATCACATTAATTAGATGGATTTCTCTGCTTGACCTTCCAGATGAACTTCAAAAAAAGGTTGATGATCCAGATTCTCCAATCACCTCACGACACATAGAACAACTATTAAAATTATCAGATACAAAAGAAATGCTTGAAATTGCAAAACTCATAGAGCAGGAAAATCTTTCATCTGAAGATGTGAAAAATAAAATTACAAAAAGAAATAAAACGAGTGATCCAATTGAAAAAATAATAAAGGAAATTAAACGAATTAAAAAGAAAAAAAATAGGGAAGAAGCAAAAAAAGAACTTTTAAAAATAAAAGAATTTATAGAAGAGTTAATTTCATCACTAAATTAGTTTTTAAAAATTAAAACCCCCGAGACCTCGGGGGCATATATATAAAGGAATCCGGTGGAAAACTAAGGTCTTACTCTTTTACCAAAACCATTATGCATATAACCTTTATGGTGTTCACAATTTTCTGAATCACCATTCCCAAAATGGGCACCTCGCATTCCAAATCTTCCCATACCTTCACCGTTAATCATCTCATTTACGCGCTCTAAAACACGTGTTTTCATATTTTCATACTGGTCTTCTGTAATTTTACCTTCTTTCAAAAGGGCCTGTAATTTCGCATCGGTTTCAGATACAAGAAAATTTTTCAACTGCTCCGCTGTTTTTCCGTGTGCCTCTGCAATTTCAAGAAGAGTTTTTCCGCTCCTTCTTTCTTCAATCAACTGCGACTCAGATATCCCAAGGAAATTTGCAAGTTCATTTACAGAAGATCTTGCATAACCACTATTTTTTCCTATAGCAAGTCCATAAAAATCGCCGTTAGTTTTTACACCAAAAGCGCTATTATGCGCATTTGCATATCCTATTGCACCAAACGCAATACCTACTACTAAAACACCAATAAATATACCAGTTAATAATTTTTTCTTACTCATATTTCACCTCCATAAATTTATAGGCTATCTTTTATGCCTTTGGCATATTGTAGAGAAACAACTTGAAGGAAATGTGAATATATGAAAAATTTTCGCGATGGTTTAATTTTACTTACAAACTATTTTTACTTTTTATCATTCACACTGCAAATTGGACATAAATCTCCTTTTCCCTTAAATAAAACTTTACACTTTTTACACCGTTTATAACCCAATTTCTCCCTTAATTTTTCGTTCTTTTTATAAAGAATGAGAAGTTCAGAAAATTTTTCCTTTGTTTTTTCATCTGCTTTAAGTTTATTTACGAGTTCTTCAACCCACTTTAAATCAGAAGGAGAAAGTTTAATATCAGAAAAATCAACTTCAGAAGTCTCAGATATATATTCTTTCCTTTTCTTAATTCTATTTTCAATAACTCTAAACCTTAAATCGTGTATTGGAGATTCCCCAACCTCCTTCTGGATTTTCTCTAAAATCATACCTTTTATCGCAGTGAGTTCACGCATAAAAAGAGAACTAACAACTCCTACATACAAAATACCTTCCCTGTAATAAAGTGGTGTTGTAAATTTGGCAAGTTTATCTCCAACAATTTTATCCCATTTTAACAATGCAATGTTTCCCTTAATTTTAATGTAAAAATTTTTCTTCGTAATAACGCTGTCCAGAATCTTTGATATATTATCCATTTTATCTTAAAACGATCACCTTCACAGATTTTATTATTTCATCTGGAATAAGTGATAAATTGAGCGTTGTAAGAAACACCTGTCTATCTTTTGTCAACGAGAGAATATTTCTTCTGTGAAATTCATCAAGATCCGAAAAGAAATCGTCAAGAAGTATAATAGGTGTATCACCTCTTACTTCTTCTATAATCTTATTTTCAGCAAATCTCATTGAAAAGGCAAGACTATACGCTTCACCAAGTGAAGAAAATTCCCTTGCTGGAACTCCATTTAAAAGAATTTTAATATCATCAAGATGCGGCCCAAATAATGTTCGTTTTCTTAAAATTTCTTTTTTTAGTGTATCTTTAAAACGCAGATTATTTATATCAGATCTTTCATAAATCATATCGATGTTATGCTTTTCACCTGTAATAAACTTCATCATTTCATTTACAACAGGAGCAAGTTTTTGTATAATTTTATCTCTTTTATTTTGAATTTCTTCACCGCACTTTACAATTTCATTACTATACACTGAAAGCAAAGATAAATCCGCACCGTTTTTAAGGAGAACGTTTCGCTCTTTTAAGAGAGTATAATATCTCATCAGTAATTTATAATATTTTTTATCAATAAAAATCAAAAGGTGATTTAAAAACGCCCTCCTGTATTCAGGACCGCCTTTAACAGTAAGAGAAAGTTTATAGTTCATAAAAATAACAGGAAGAATACCAACAAATTGAGAGAAACTCTTTAATTTCTTTCCATTAAACCGTATCTCTTTTCCACTCTTTCCGAACATAAACTTGATTTCATTATTCCCTTCTTTTGTTTCAAATTTTGCCGAAATGAAGGAATAGTCAGATCCAAAACGAATGCAATTATTCAAATGAGTGGTAATAAATGATTTACCTGTGGATAAAAGGTAAATCATTTCTAAAAGTGTGGTTTTCCCTGCACCGTTCTTTCCGCTAATTACGTTAAAATAGTCAGCAAAACTAAATTTTACTTTTTCAAACTTTCTAAAATTCTCAGATTCAAGAATATTTATTTTCATTAAGATGGGCGTTGAGGCATAATTATGTACATAAACGACTCATCACCTTTACCTTTAATCTTCACCGGGTGGAGCGGACCGTTCATATACATTTCAACTGTGTCAGATTCGATATGAGAGACACCTTCAATGAGTTTTTCACCATAAAATACCAGGGAGATTTCCGCTTTACCTTCAAAATTCAGTTTTTCTTTTCCTTCACCTATTTCAGGATAAGTTGCTGTTGCATCTAACGTATTTCCAGAAAATGTGAGTGTGATCTTTTCATTTCCCTTTTTAGCAATAATTTCAAGCCTGTTTAATGCAGTTAAAAGTTCATTCTTATTAATAGAGGCAGAGAATTCGGATTCCTTAGGAATAGCACTTTCATAAGGAGGAAATTTTCCATTTATCAGTAAAGATGTAACGGAAACTTCGTTGGTAACAAATTCAATTTGCTCTTCATTTGCAAGGATAAGCACACTTTCACTTTCCACATTTAACTTATCCAGTATATCCATTGCCTTCCATGGGATAATAAAAGAAGATTCAGGCAAATTTTCCGATTCTGTTTCACTGATTGCAAGAACTGTACTATCAGTTCCAACAAATCTAATCTTTCCTTCACCGGATTCAAAATACACACCACTAAATTCTCTTCTTGTTTCCTCTTTTTTTGAAACGGCAAAAAGTGTATTCTCTGTAAGTTTGCGAAGTAAACCAAGTTTCATCTCAAACTTTACCTTTTCTTCGGTTTTCGGAATTACTGCAAAGGCTTCAGGATCAAGATAATTAATTTTATAACTCGAATTTTTCTGCTTTATATATCCCTGTTTTGATGAAATATCAAGGATCGTTTCTTCACTCATGTCAAACTTTGAGACAATCGCTTTAAGCAAAGCATACGGTAAAACAATGGATTTACTGCCTTCCTCTGCCTTTTCAATTTTTCCGTTAAGTTTTACCTTTATTGCCTGTTCAAGATTTGTTCCAATGAGAAAAGCAGAACCATCTTCTTCCTTTAAAAGCACATTTTGTAGGATTGGTTCAATTGTTTTTGATGAGATAACATTCCCTACATTGCTCAATGCATTCGCAAGTTCACGGTTCAAAATTTTAATTTCCATACTTATCCACCTCTTCTTCTTTTATTATTTTATTTTTATTTATAAAAAATAGTAGTAGTCGTAGTAAGTATTGTTGATACGGTGTAAAACCGCAATTCACTCTTTTGTTTACTCCTACTTTTGCACGTGGAAAAGATGTGTATAACAGGTTGCGCTTGTACACTTTATCCACAGGAATTATTTTATCCACAATGTTTTCCACATTATCCACAATATTTTCCACAGTTAATTCACACCGTTTAAGCGTTTTTTAATTTCATCGATTAAAGCCCGCATTGTTTCTTCTTTTTCAAGTTCTTTTTTAATCTTTGCGCATGCGTGCATTACCGTTGTATGATCTCTTCCTCCAAATGCTTTACCTATCTGAGGAAGTGAAGCATCTGTGAGTTCCCTGGAAAGATACATTGCTATCTGTCTTGGTATTGCTATGTTTTGAGAACGCCTCTTCTCTTTCAAAGATTTTTCAGGTATGTTGAAATAATCAGCCACTGTTTTTTGGATTTTACTTATTGTAATGGGCTCTTTTGTTGGATGGATAATATCAGAAAGTGCGTGTTTCGTAAATTCAAGTGTAATTTCTTCATTTGCAAGTGATGCAGTTGCAACGAGCCTGACGAGGGCACCTTCAAGTTCTCTAATGTTTGAATATATATGCTCTGCTATATAGAATAAAACGTCGTCGCTTACCTTTATCCCTTCGAGATCTGCTTTCTTTTTTAGTATTGCTACTCTTGTCTCAAAATCTGGTGGTTGAATATCTGCAACAAGTCCCCATTCAAAACGTGTTGTGAGCCTTTCCTGTAAGGTTGCAATTTCTTTTGGTGGGCAGTCTGAGGTAAGAACAACCTGCTTTCCAGCATCATGCAGTGCATTGAACGTGTGGAAAAATTCCTCCTGCGTCCGTTCCTTACCCGCAAGGAATTGTACGTCATCAATGAGAAGTACGTCAACTGTTCTGTACTGCCTGTGGAACTGATCCATTAACCTTCTGTTGTTTTGAGCATTTTGAATTGCATAAATCACTTCATTTGTAAATTTTTCTGTGGTTGTGTATATGATTTTCATTTCAGGGAAGTGTTGCAAAATGTAATGGGCTATTGCCTGTAAAAGGTGTGTTTTTCCCAATCCTACGCCTCCGTATATATAAAGCGGATTGTATGTTTTCCCCGGATTTTTTGCAATAGCCATCGAGGCTGCGTACGCAAGACGGTTTCCACCACCTACAACAAAATTTTCAAATGTATAATTCTTGTTTAATGTTATATCCCCAACTTTGATTTTAGGTGGCTGTTGAATTTTTTTCTCCTCCACAATAAAATCAATTTCTACGGGGTGATTTTTTACTTCTTCAAGTGTGCTTTTAATGAGTGAAATGTACTTTGTTTCGAGCCAGTCCTTTACAAATTCCGACGGAACCCTCAGAACAATTTTATCTTCTGTTTCCGTTGCACATTCTACTGGTTTAAACCATGTTTCCAGTGCTGGAACACTAAGGCTCTCTTTAAGTTTTTCCAATGCTTTTTCCCAACTGTTCATTTTTCACCCCTTTCTCTTCTTTTATTTCTACTAAGATATTATAATGGAAAAACCGAAAGGAGGTAAATGATGGATGAACTGTCTGTTTTTTTAGGTGGACAAGCCGGGGAAGGCGTAAAACGTGGCGCCTTTGTTATCGGTAAACTGTTTAACCGGTACGGATATCACATTTTTATTATGGACGATTATGTTTCTACCATTCGTGGTGGACAGGATTACAGTGAAATAAGGATTTCAAAAAAGGAAGTGTTTTCTCAAAAGGGCGTTGCTGATATCTTTTTTTCTTTTCATAGAGACATTTTCGAAAGGTATTCCAACAAAACTAATAGTAATTCTGTTGCTATTCTTGATGGGGAAAGTGGAACTAACGTGCCTTTTGATAAACTCATAAAAGAAAATGCTGGTGCCTCTGTTATGAAACCTTCTATTGCGATGGGTGTGCTTTCTTATATTTGTGAAATTCCTTTTGAAGTTGTGCAAAAGACACTTGAATCAGAATTTAGAGATAAGGCAGAGATCAATGTTAAACTTGCAAAAGCCGGGTTTGACTATGCAAGTAAAAAAAACTTTCCCAGAATCCGTATGGAACGATGGGTAAAACCACAGTTTCCTATGGTATCGGGGAATGAACTCACCGCTCTTGGCGCTGTGCGTGCCGGTATGAAGGTTTATACCGCTTATCCAATTACCCCTGCAAGCACACTGCTACATTTTCTTGCAAAAGAATCAAAAAGACTTCATATAGCAGCAATTCACACTGAAGATGAAATTTCAGCGGCTGTTATGGCTATTGGTGCTGCGTATGCAGGTGCGCCTGCAATGTGTGGAACGAGTGGCCCCGGGATTGATCTAATGGGAGAAGCAATAAGTCTTGCAGGTGGCACTGAAATTCCGCTCGTTGTTGTTGATGCACAACGCGCAGGTCCTACAACTGGTGTTCCTACATACACTGAACAGAGTGATCTAAACCTTGTTTTGAACGTCGGACATGGAGAGTTTCCAAGGATTGTGCTTGCACCGGGAACGATTGATGAATCTTTTGATGTTACAGCACGTGCAATGCAGTATGCGTGGTGGTATCAAACACCTGTTTTTGTGTTGAGCGATAAACAGATTGCTGAGAGTACAAAAACGGTGAACATACAGTTTGGGAAAAAGTATCCACTGCCTATAAAGTATTTTGACGGTAGTGGTAAGTATGCCCGTTACCGTATCACAGATGACGGAATTTCACCGCTTGCTTTTCCATCGATGAAAGATGTGGTAAACCACACCAACTCCACTGAACATACAGAAGAAGGCTATTCTTCAAGTCTTCCTGAAAATGTTATTAAAATGAAGGAAAAGAGGCTCAAAAAAGCGGAGACGATAAAGAATGATTTTCTTGCAGAGCATACGATAAACGTGTTTGGAGATCCAGATGCAAAAGATGTGGTAATCACTTTTGGTTCCCCAACGGGTGCTTTGTTAGAGGTCATTGAAGACTTACCTGTTAAATTGTTGCAGGTGATTGCAATTGAGCCTTTCCCGATCAGCAAGGTTAAGAATGTATTTGATCATTCTGAGAGAATAATTTCTGTTGAGCAAAATTCCACAGGGCAGTTTGCATCGCTCGTTGAGTGCAAAACGGAGAGGCGAATTGACAAAAAGATTTTAAAGTATGACGGAAGGCCCTTTGACCCATTTGAACTCAAAGAGAGGATAAAGGAGGCGCTTGTATGAATATAGGGACGGATAAAAAGATCCAGTGGTGTCCGGGGTGCGGTAATTATGCAATTTATTCTGCATTTAAAAATGTTGTAGAAAGGAATATTGAAAGTGGAAAACTCATAAAGGAAAACATTGTTCTTATTTCAGGAATTGGATGCCATGGATACATCACGAATTACTATGATTTAAATTCTTTTCACCCGATACATGGAAGAGTGCCACCGCTTGCAACTGGAATGAAAATAGCGAATGATTTATTAACTGTTATTGGTTTTGCAGGTGATGGAGATGTGTACGCAGAGGGAATGAACCATATTATCCAGGCAGCAAGACGAAATACAGATATCACAATGATTGTTCACGATAATTCTGTTTATGGTTTGACAACCGGGCAGTTTACACCTACAAGCCCTAAAGGATTTAAAGGGCGTTCAACTCCGTTTGGAAACCCTGAAAGACCACTTAACCCGATAACGCTTATGATTGTTTCACGTGGAACATTTGTTGCGCGTGGTTTTGCTGGTGATGTTAAACACCTTGAATACCTTTTTGAAAGGGCAATTTTTCATAAAGGATTTTCAATTGTTGATGTAATTCAACCATGCGTTACATTTAACAATACGTATGATTTTTTCAGGAAACGAGTTTACAGGTTAGAAGATACTGAATATGATCCACACAATTTCGAAAAAGCAGTGGAAAAATCACTTGAATGGGGTGACAAAATTCCAATAGGTGTTTTTTATGAGGAGGATACAGAGACATACGAAAAACTCGTTCGCGGTTATGAAAATTTCTTTTACAATAGAGATATTCCGGATATAACAGAAATTCTTACTGAAAAGTCGTAATTCTTTCATTAAGGTTTTGTGCTGTCCACCTGGTACCTGGTACCAGGTGGACAGTGGCTACTTTTTTATGTGTTTTGCAACATTTGACTAAAAAGTAAAAAGGTTTATCCTTTAAACGAGGTGGCGAGGTAGAAATAATAAAGGAGGTATTTTGAGACTAAAATTAAAGTATATAACTAAGCAAAAAGGTTTGCTCCTTCCGTTGCATTACAACAGTATTCTTCAGGCACTCATCTATAAAACATTTTCAAAAGAACTTGCAGCATCTCTTCACGATGAAGGCTTTACTTTAAATAATCGCCATTTTAAACTTTTCAATTTCTCCCGCATATTGAATAGAGGTCGCAAAGTTTCTGGGGATAATCTTAAAACTTTAAAACAACAGGTTGGAATTAACGAAGATTTTTATTTTATTTCTAAAAGAAATGCAGCAATAGAAGAAGCACTTTACTTTGAAAACAGTATTGAATTCTACTTCTCCTCTCCAAAAGATATTCTCATTGAAGACATAGGCAATAAGGCAATAACCACGCAAAAAGGTACTCTTTTAGGTCAGGATATTTTCATTGCTTCGATAGAAGTAATGCCTGAACCAAAATTTTCAAACAAAATGAACATAAAAATGATTTCTCCTATGACGGTTTACAGCACAATGAAAACAAAAGAGGGCAGGTCAAAAACGTATTATTATTCTCCGTATGAAAAAGAGTTCTCTAAACTTGTTCAAAGAAATGCCCAGAAGAAGTACCAGTTAATAACTGGAAATGTGTCCAGCGGAACGCTAAAAATCACTCCTCTGTATTTTACTGAAAAAAGAAACCGTACGGTAGTGTATTTTAAGAACACACGCATAGAGGGGTGGACTGGTGTTTTTGTGCTTGAAGGAGATGTAAACCTCATAAAGGTCACATACGAGGCTGGTCTGGGAAGCAAAAACCCTGAAGGTTTCGGAATGTGGAAGATATATACTAAACGAGTTTGAAGTAAGCATTTGATTTGTTTATTTAAAATGATAGAATGAATTATAAATAAAAAATAAGGAGGCAAATGTTGATCGAGGAGGTAAAGGATTTAGGCGAACTTGTTGAAAATAGTGGTGAAGATTTTACTAATCTGTTAATACTCCAGCCCAAAATTAAAAGAAAAAAGAATAAGGTTAAAGACTTATATGTAATTGGTGTAAATTTTAATACAAAAAATAAACGTTTGGAATTTGAAGAAAGTATTTACTCTTCAAATTCTCCAAAAGAGTTTCTCTATGTTGGGAATTCATCAGCAAATACTTTAAAGAATAAGGCAACGGTGAGTGGGGATCAGGTAAAATATTTTTTCACGCAGACACTTCCCATAATTAAAGAGCAAGTTGACGATGCAGAACTTTCAGATTTAATAGAAGAGGTGCTCTCTGTATTCTTTGTAAAAGTAAACGGAGTTTACAGGTTTGATATAAGAAATTGTGATGATAAATTAGGAATTGATGCGGAAAAACTGCTAAACGAAAAGAAAGAGAAAGATTTTTGTAAAGGTATGTTGCACTTTCTATATAAAAAAATTGATCAGGACAAAGGCATTAAAAAGGACGAAATAGCACTATTTACGCTGATGCTCAATGGTCAGTACATTGCAAAACGTCCTGCATACAAGAAATATATAATAAACCTGGCTTTAGAGTCTAATTTTAAAGATACTCCAAAAGGTACATGTTATGTATGTGGTAAAACCAATGTACAGGTAACTGCAAATACAGCTGCTTTTAAAATGAAATATTATATAACGGACAAAATTAATTTTGCGGCTGGTTTTAGGAAAGAAAACTTTATTAAAAATCTTGCAATTTGTAGTGATTGTTATCGTAAAATCCTGGAAGGCGAAGTATTTTTGGAAAATCACCTGCAAACAGGAATGTTCGGTCTTACACTTTATATTATCCCGAAGTTTGTTTTTGAAACGAGTATTTCTGCAAAAGATCTACGTAAAAGAGCAGAAGTAATCAGATATTTTGTAACAAGTCCTAATGCATTAGAAAATTACGAAAAGTTTAAAAATCGCCTGTTGGACGATATGGCTTTCAAAGATGAAAAGAATAATTATATATTTGATTTACTACTTGTAAAGAAAGCAAATTCCTCTGTAAAGATAAACTCATTCATAAGAGATGTTCCACCGTCACGTATTGATATGCTTGTTATTAAGCAGAATGAACTTAATGATTGGGCTCAGAAGGCATTATCACCATCTAAAAATTCATGGAACCTTACATTTAACAGTTTGTATTACCTTTTTCCAGTACATAAGAATACGGTAGACAAATTTCTTGTTAATCTCTATGCAGCAATAATGGGAGGTAAAGAAATCCCTTACAGGGCTTTGATCGACAAGTTTGTAGAAGTTGCTAAGATAAATGCCTATGAAATAAGCGGAGAGTATAACATAAACGGTAGCATGAACAATTTGCACAGTACGTTATTAAAACAAAATTTGTTCTTGCAATATTTGAGAGAATTAAATTTGCTAAGAGGAGGTGAGGTAATGAATGTTGATGAACTTAATGTAAAGGAGGAGTTAAAAGAATTTTTGAGGAAAATGGGATACGACGAACAAAAAACGGCACTATTTTTGATTGGTTACCTTGTTGGTGAGGTAGGTTATACTCAATATCACCGGGGTATGCAAAACAAACCTATTTTGAAAAAAATTGTTTATCAGGGGATGAGCATAAAACGTATTGTACCGTTTGTAAATGAGTTATTTGAGAAACTTATCCAGTACGATGAATTACAATTCAATGAACATATTTTTGCATCTGCCAAATCACTTTTGGATAAAAACATAGACAATTGGAAACTTTCAGACAAAGAAAATGTATTTTATATGCTATCAGGATATTCATTTGATACATTAAAAAAATTGTCTGCAAGGAATTCTTCAAACAAAGAAGAATCCGCAAAAGAAAATTAATAGGAGGAAAAACATGGAAGAGAAAAAAATTTATAACAAAAATTCTGAGATTTTGTACCTTTACGATTGCAAACTTTGTAATCCAAATGGTGACCCGGACGACGAAAACAAACCTCGTATGGACTATGAAACAGGCAGGAATCTTGTAAGTGATGTGAGATTAAAGAGATACTTCAGGGATTACTTTGCTCAAAAAGGCATGGAGATCTTTGTAGGTCTGGTCGACGGGAAAAGCGTTACTGCAACGGACAGGCTTAAGAAACTTCTTGAAAAGTATGGTAAAGATAGCAAAGTCTTAAGCAAACCGACACGAGAGGATATTGAATGGATAGTAAACCAACTTGTTGATGTCCGTTTGTTTGGTGCAACAATGCCGATAAAAGCAGAAGGCGGAGGGGCTGGTAGTTCGATTACGTTTACTGGTCCTGTTCAATTTAACTGGGGTTATTCCTTAAACAAAGCGACGATTGTTCCTTCAAATAGTATAACATCTCATTTTTCTTCTGACAAGAAAAATACACAGGGTGCAATGGGAAAAGATTACAGACTTTATTATTCACTTATTGCATTTTACGGTATTATTAGTGCTGCACGCGCAAAAGAGACTTTCCTTACTGATGAAGATGTTGCTATGCTTGACGAAGCGTTGATAAAAGCCATTCCACTTACTGCAACAAGTCGTAGTAAAAACAATCAGATGCCGCGATTAGTACTCCGTGTGGAATACAAAGAAAACATGTTTATAGGTGATCTCAGGAGATATTTAAAGTTAATTCCAAAAGTAAAAGAAGAAGAAATAAGAGATCTGGTCGATTTTGAGATAGATGCCGATAAAGTTGTAGAAATACTTACAGAACATAAGGGTGAGATTAATTTGATAAAGGTTTGTCAGGACAAGGATCTTATGCTTAAAGGGGGCAAAACGCTAAAGAGAATGCTTATTGAGAAAGGTATTGAAGAAAATAAAATTCAGCATTTTAACATCGCTTCTTAACGAGGCAGGAGTATGAAGATAGAACGGTTGCTGATATTTGATTTAGTTGGGACATTTGCACATTTTAGAAAATATGATACAAATTCAAGTTCACTTTCATATACATTTCCACCTCGCACTGTTATCACTGGTATTATAGCCGCAATGCTTGGAAAAGATAGAGATAGTTACTATACTCTATTTTCTTCAGATAGATGTAAATTAGCCATTTCTGTGCTTTCTCCTGTAAGAAAACAAATTCATACTGTAAATTACTTGTTTGTAAAAAATGCAAGTGATTTTAATGGAAGTAATAAAAATAGGCACACACAGGTTCCAATTGAAATAGTTTTTCCTATTAGCGATGAAATTCGCTATCGTATCTATTTTTATCACGATGACGAAAACTTAATGGGTGAACTTGAAAAACGTGTTGAACACCCAGTTTATCCAATTTATTTCGGGATTAGTGAGTTTATATCTAAAGGATATTTTTTGGGTTATGGTAGTGTGAGCGAAATAGTACCGACTAATGAAGTTCCTATACATTCTGTATTGAATTTGAACTATGTGAAAGAGAGAGGACTTGTTATAATGGATAGCAACGGGCCAATGCGTTATATATCTGAAACTATGCCATTTGAATTTAATGAGAATAGGAACCTTAAAAGTGTAGCAAAGTTTGTTTATGAACAGACGCACAAGCCTGTAATAGCACATCTAAAATCTCATTTTTATAGAGTGAAATACAGAGATAAAGAGGAGAATATACTGTTTATGGGGTGAATTTTTATTCTCATCCCGGAGTTTTATTAAAAAAGCATCTTTCAAGTGTGGCTGCGTTTTCTTTTGAAACGCAGCCCATATTTGTGCTGAAAGAAGTTTCCTGTATCATTGGCGCACTTCACGATTTCGGAAAGTACACAAGTTTTTTTCAACAGCATCTTCTGAATAGCAAAAAAGTAATGTATTCGCAACATTCTTTTATATCAGCCTTGCTTTCATACTTTGTGCTTGCTCAAAATTATCCTGATTCTCCTATTCCACTTATTGGGTTTGATGCAGTGCTTTCTCACCACTCAGCGCTTTCCGATGTAGAAGATTTCGAAGAATTCATAAGGATAGGTTCTAATAGAGATCTAAGTAAATTTAACGACAGTGTCAAGGCTCTATATGCTCAAATCCCTGATATGAAAAACCATAAAGATGTTATTTTGCATGAATTTGAATGGATCTCAGAATTTCTAAATAAAAATGTTAAAGCACAGAGAATTCCAGATGGGATAGTTAGTTTTGAGAAAAAAGTTTCTGAATTGCTTTGTATTAAAAATTTTGAACCAAATATTTCAGTTTATAGATGTGCCAATGCAATAAAGTCAATAAATTTGGATTATTTTTTTGGTAATTTTGAGAAGATTTTAAAGCAAATTGCAAAAGATTCTCATAGTTTGATGAGTTGCGATGGATTATGCAATAGTAAAGAGCGAATTTATAACTACTTTTACCTGGTTTTTTCTGTGCTTATTGATTCTGATAAGAGAGATGCAGGGAAAGTTAAACAGCATAGCCGTTTGGATATCCCCGGTGATATAGTTGACGATTATGAGAAAAGAGAATATGGAAATGTGTCAGAGACTGAAATGAATAAGATTCGCGCGTTGCTTTACAAAAGTGTGAATAACGAAATAAATAGAGTAAATATTGATAAAGACAAAATTTTTACCATAACCGCTCCAACAGGTTCTGGCAAGACGCTTACTTCTCTTTCATTTGCGTTAAAACTACGTGAAAAAATAAAAAAAGCAAAGGGTTACAGTCCACGAATTATCTATTCACTTCCTTTTATTTCAATTATAGAACAAAATTACGATGTATTTAAGGAAGTTCTTATAGGTAGATTATCTGATTTTGATAAGAATGAGAGTTCTTATATTTTGCCACACTATCACCTGGCGCCTATAAGATTTAAGGAAGATAATGAAGAGAAAAGCATAGATGAATCTTTAATGTATATAGAATCGTGGGATAGCGAGATTATTGTTACAACATTTATACAACTTCTTTATAGTATCATCGCATTCAAAAATAGATTTCTTAAAAAGTATCACAACATATGTGAGAGCATTATTATATTAGATGAAGTACAGAATATTCCTATCGATTATTGGAACGTTGTGGGAAGCGTTTTAAAAGATCTAACTGAAAACCTGAATTGCTATGTTATATTGATGACTGCAACTAGACCTTTAATTTTTGACAATTATAAGGAACTTTTTTTGCAGAACGAAAATACATTCAAGAAAATGGATAGAGTTGAATTTAATGTTCACCTTGATAAAGAAGAGGAAAACAGGGTGTATCAAAAATTTCTTGAAAATGTAGAAGACGGAAAATCTTATTTGTTTGTGTTGAATACTATAAAAAGTTCTCAAAATCTGTATGAGTACATTAAACAGAATGCCTCTTTTGATGTCGTTGGGTGTCCAGAAAGCATAGAAGAAATAACTAAGTCCGGAAAACGGCCGTTATTCTACTTGTCTTCGCTTATTGTTCCGTATGAACGGCGCAAACGGATAGAAGTAATAAAAGCGTCTATGAAGGATGGGGCAAAACCCATATTAGTATCTACCCAGGTGATAGAAGCAGGAATTGATTTGGATTTTGACGTTGTGTTTAGAGATATTGCTCCTGTTGATTCTATTGTACAGGCAGCTGGAAGATGTAACAGAGCATGGAAAAAGGATAGAGGTTATGTAAATATTATTGCGATTGAAGATTTTGCAAGTTATGTGTACAGGAAAGCTTTACCGAACATTACGAGAGGAATATTGGGTAATGTTGGACAGTTTAGAGAACCTCAGGTTAAAGATATCGTAAACTCATTTTTTAAAGAAGCAAAGAGAAAAGCTGTAAATGAAGATGCTTCCAGAAACATAGAAAAGGCATTGCATGAACTAAAGTTTTCTGCCTTAGAAGACTTTGTATTAATAAATGATACAGGTAAAGAAAGCGTGTTTGTTGCTGTAAATAAAGATGCAGAAAGATTTATCACGGAATTTTTAGACCAGATTTCAAATGCTAATAATTTTTTTGAAAGACACAAAATATATTTAATGAATAGGACAAAAATCGGACTCTACACTGTGAATGTACGATGTGAGAATCTTCCTCAAATAGAGGAGGGTTTTTATATAGTGCACAATAGCCAGTTAGAAGAGTATTATGATTTAGAGATAGGATATAAAAAGGACTCGGTAAACCCGATATGGTAAAAGTTACAGGTACGCTCATATGGTATTATTTCGTTTGCAAGCGTGAAGTATGGCTTATGGCACGAGAAGTTACGCCATTTGAAGAAAATGATTTGTTGGAAATAGGACGATTAATCCATGAAAATAGTTACAAAAAAGAGAAAAAAGAAGTGGAACTTTTTTCAATGAAAATTGACGTAATTAAGAAAAGCAATAGCAAATTATTAATTGGGGAGATGAAAAAATCCTCATCTTATCTACTTCCATCTAAGATGCAGCTACTTTTCTATTTGTATAATCTTCGCAAAATGGGAATCTACGCTGAAGGAGAATTATTAATACCAAAGGAGAGAAAAAAAGAAAAAGTGAATCTTACGGAAGAATCTGAGAAAAAAATAAAAGAAGCAATTAATAAAATTGAAGAAATCGTTGCTTCTCCGCTTCCTCCAGTAGCTATGAAAACTCGCTTTTGCAATAAGTGTGCTTATAAAGATTTTTGTTTTGCATAACTCAAGAAAATGGGAGGGATAGATATTGTGGATGATTATAAAATTTGTATAAACTTTAATGTTTGTTACACTAAGAAAGACAATGGAAGAATCTTTAAGTTGGATTTTACGGTATAGGAGATCTGGAGAACAGTATAGTGAGATAATAGAATGACTAAAAAAACGATCTATATTTTTTCTAATGGAGAGATAAAAAGAAAGCAAAATACATTGTACTTTGAAAAATCTGATGGCACACGAAAGTTTATTCCTGTGGAAAATACTGCTGAAATAATGATTTTTGGTGAGGTAACTTTCAATAAAAAATTGCTTAATTTTCTGTCACAGAACGAGATACTTCTTCATTTTTTTAATTATTATGGGTATTATACGGGAAGTTTTTATCCAAGAGAACATTATAATTCTGGCTTTATGGTATTAAAACAGGCTGAGCATTACTTAGATGCGTCTAAGCGACTTGTACTTGCAAAAAAATTTGTTCAGGGTGCAGCAAATAATATCTCAAAAGTGCTTGCTTACTATAACAATAGAGGCATCAATCTTTTACAATACCTTGCCAGAATAGAAGAATTAAACGACTCAATACTATCTCAGAATTCTGTGGAAGAAGTAATGGCAATAGAAGGGAATATAAGAAATACTTATTATGATGCCTGGGATTTGATAACGCAGGATAAGAATTTTATGTTTAGTAAAAGAGAAAAGAGGCCACCAACGAGCAGAATAAATTCGCTTGTAAGTTTTGGAAACTCTCTGGTTTATGTCGAAGTGTTAAGACAAATTTATCAAACGCATCTTGATCCTCGCATAGGGTATTTGCATTCAACAAATTTCAGAAGATTTTCATTAAATCTTGATGTTGCAGAGATATTTAAACCCATTGTTACGGATCGCATTATCTTTTCTTTGATAAATAGAAAAATGCTTAAATCAACACACTTTATGAAGGAATTAAATGGCATATACCTTGGAGAGAAAGGAAGAGCGATTTTTATTAAAGAATTTGATGAAAGACTAAAAAACACGATAAAGTTAAGAGATATAGGAAATGTTTCTTACAGGCGCTTGATTCGAATTGAGTTGTATAAGTTAGAAAAACATTTAATTGGCGAAAAAGAGTACAAGCCATTTGTAGCGAGGTGGTAAGATGTATGTTATTGCGGTTTATGACATAAATGAGAAACGGGTAAATAAGGTGTTGAAGATATGCCGTAAATACTTAATATGGATACAAAATTCTGTTCTCGAAGGGGAAATAACAAAGGCAAAGTATGAAAAACTCAAAATGGAGATAAGCGATGTAATACATGAAGATGAAGATTCTGTTGTGTTTTATATACTTCGTGATACAAAATATTCCTCAAGGGAAATCCTGGGACAGGAGAAAGGTGAGAGAAGTAATATTATATAATTTTGTCGTCGACCTGTAATCCTGCAAAAAACCCTGGAGGTCGACGACAAAAATTTGCTGATTAGAAACATTTAAAAACTGTTGATTATTTATAGATATATTTTAAAATGATAATGAAAATTGACACCGGGATTTTGTGAATTCTGCCTATACCTTGAAAACTAAACATTTTGATGTATAATGCATTATGACGCGTGTTTGTAGCTAACCTATAAGGGATTGAAACTGTTTTTCAGTTTGATTCCCAGAAGAATCGAAAATGGTTTGTAGCTAACCTATAAGGGATTGAAACGACATACTTATAGTGGAACTACAACTGCACACCCGCAAGTTTGTAGCTAACCTATAAGGGATTGAAACTCAAATTGCAAAAACTGTTCGGTCAAGTTTTCTATTCGTTTGTAGCTAACCTATAAGGGATTGAAACAAGTATCTTGCTTACAACTTTTGCCCACTCTTTTTGGTTTGTAGCTAACCTATAAGGGATTGAAACTTGTTATCCCAAAATCTTCTTCATTCAGGTGTTTGCTAGTTTGTAGCTAACCTATAAGGGATTGAAACTCTTTTCAGAATATTGCGGGTCTGTTGCGTATGATTGTTTGTAGCTAACCTATAAGGGATTGAAACTCGCTTCCAACTCCCCTTTCGTGAGCTGGAAGGATTGTTTGTAGCTAACCTATAAGGGATTGAAACTCTGAATATCTTCTCCGAACACTTGCTTAACAAAATCGTTTGTAGCTAACCTATAAGGGATTGAAACTATCAAAATCACCTTGATTATTTGCACAAAAAGTAAGTTTGTAGCTAACCTATAAGGGATTGAAACAACTTGATATTTCTTTACTTTTTGCTCAATCAACAAAGTTTGTAGCTAACCTATAAGGGATTGAAACGAGAATATTACGTTGTTAAACAATATCCTGTTCCTGGTTTGTAGCTAACCTATAAGGGATTGAAACAAAAACAACATGATAAAAATAAGGTAAATACTCAGGTTTGTAGCTAACCTATAAGGGATTGAAACCCTGAATGCCATTCTTATAAACAGTAAACATTATAGGTTTGTAGCTAACCTATAAGGGATTGAAACTAAACAGTAAACATTATAGAATAAAAGTGACCGCCCGTTTGTAGCTAACCTATAAGGGATTGAAACTAATGTGAGTAGAAAAAGAGAAAAGATAAGGAGGTAGTTTGTAGCTAACCTATAAGGGATTGAAACTTATCAGCGAGAAAAGAGATTGACAAGTTCAATCGTAGTTTGTAGCTAACCTATAAGGGATTGAAACTGTGCATCCAAAATGTCAAACCTCAGTTCATTGGTAGTTTGTAGCTAACCTATAAGGGATTGAAACGAGGCTTCTTCCCCTTATGCATATTCTGAAAATCCAGTTTGTAGCTAACCTATAAGGGATTGAAACATACAACCTGGACTTGCAGAAGCATTTGAAGAATATAGTTTGTAGCTAACCTATAAGGGATTGAAACATGTCATTTGGCAAGTTTGCTTTTAACGATAAGCAAGTTTGTAGCTAACCTATAAGGGATTGAAACACTACGCACGAAGAAGAGAGCGAGCGGGTCGCTCTCCGTTTGTAGCTAACCTATAAGGGATTGAAACTTGCTTTTGTTGTTTCTTCATACTGCACCACCTTTCGTTTGTAGCTAACCTATAAGGGATTGAAACAAATTGTATATAATATAAGTAAGGAAAGCAAGGTTGGTTTGTAGCTAACCTATAAGGGATTGAAACAACACTGTCCTGCTTCGTCCATTACGACTGCTACTACAGTTTGTAGCTAACCTATAAGGGA
>CAYXJW010000042.1:0-65297 GCA_964465465.1 uncultured Caldisericales bacterium | reverse complement strand
CAGTTGTAAACAAATGAAGTAATCCTTATTAGTGCATCTTCAAACTCTTCTTCATTCTCATACAGGTATGAAGATGTATCAAAGAAAATCCTGAATTCCTCATTCTCAGATCTGGTTTCTACTACCATTAACTCGTTTGCTTTTGCAGTGAGTTTCCAATTTATTTTCCTGCTATCTTCTCCTTCGTTGTATTTTCTTATAGAATAAAATTCGTCGCCGCTATGCCGCTTTTTAGATATTTTTCCCTCGAGTACTGCTGTTTTTTTAAGCGTTATGTTTCTAACTTCTGGAAATACAATGACTGTTTGATTAATTTTAACATCCTTTTTTCTTTCAAAGAATCCAAACGGAAAATCAGACGTTACTTTTGCATCGCTTATTTTATGTACCCCTCTTTTTTTAAAAGTTTTCGTAAAACTCAGTGAATATTCATTTATAACGATGTCTGTTTTTAGGGTTTTCTCAAAGATTTTTATCATAAGACGGAATTTTGGCGAATTCGATCTATTTTTTATGATTAAAAATCCATAGGCTTGGCTTTTTGCAAATATAAAATCCGGGAATTTAATTTCTGCCTCTAATCCTTTCAAATTTGAAAATGATAGAAAACCTGAAATAAGAATAAATGATAGCACTGTGCTAAATGTTAGATACACGAGATTATTCCCAGAGTTTACTGCAATTGCACCTATAAATACTACAAAAAGTAAAAAGAAAACACCCCGACTTTTCAGGGAGGTGTTTCCTGATTTACAGAGGAACTTCTGTGTCTTCAAGGATCTGTTCAACAATTTCCCGAACAAATTTTTTCTCGTCTCCTTTAACTATAAGCCGGTGTTGAATTACAAAGGGTGCAATTTCCTTTACATCGTCCGGAATAACGTAGTTTCTCCCTTCAATGAAAGCCTTTGCCTTGGAGGCGTTCAAAAGATCAAGCGTTCCTCGTGTGCTTATTCCAAGTTTCACGAATTTGTTGTTTCGTGTATTTTTAGTGATTGCGAGTATGTAATTCAGTATCGATTTATTAGCGAATACATCTTTTACCTCTTTCTTGATCTCAATTATTTGTTCTTTTGTTGCCACTGGTTTCAAATTCATAGTGGGATGTCTTTCGTTTTTCATCAAAATTTCTATTTCTGCTTTTTCGTCCGGGTATCCCATACTGGCAGACAACATAAACCTATCAAGTTCATTTTCTGGCAATGGATACGTTCCTGTAAATTCAAGTGGGTTTTCAGTTGCTATTACAAAAAATGGTTCTGGTAGTTTATATGTAATACCATTTATTGTAACACGTTCATCGTTCATTGCTTCAAGTAAAGCAGATTGAGATTTGGGAGATGCTCTGTTAATTTCGTCTGCCAATACGATGTTTGAGAAGATAGGGCCTTTTCTAAATTCAAACTGTTCCTTCTCTTTGTTGTAAATAGTAACTCCAAGTATGTCTGATGGTAATATATCTGATGTGAATTGTATTCTTTTGAAATCTCCACGTATCGATTTTGCAATTGATTCTGCAAGCGTTGATTTCCCAATCCCGGGAATATCTCTAAATATTATATGCCCACCGCCGATAAGTGGAATCAGGGCGAGTTTTATTATGTTATGTTTTCCTTTAACTGCTTGTTCTATGTTTTCAATAATTTTATCGATTAATTTTTTTCCTTCCATTCGAACCTTTCCTTGTTTTTCATTATATAATTTATTTCATCATCTTTTGTTTTAATTTTTCCCTTTGATTTTAGTATTATAATTTCTTTTAGTATTTCTCCAAATTGCTTTCCTTCTTTGAGTCCCAATGCTTTGAGTTCTTTTCCTGTGATTTCTGGCTTTAGTTTATTTTGCTTTGAAAGATATTTCAGAATATCCTTACCGTACTGTTTATTCGATGCAAGAAGGAAAATTGCAACGACAATATCCTTTGAAATCTTTAAAAGTTCAACAACATCTTCATCTTTCATTTTTCTTTGTTTCTTTATCCTGTTAAGAAATTTCAATCCTGTGATTATTTCTCGAATGGTTTTCTTTTTTATGGAAAATCGTGTGAGAATTTTGGAAATTTCATTTTCATTTTTTCCGTAAAGAAGAATTGTAATATAGACTTTTAAACGTGAAACTCCAAATTTTGAAATGTATTTTTCTGCCCTTTCAATTGCCTCCTTTTTGATTTTTGAAAGGCGTTTTATTCCAAAAAACTCCCGTAGCACTCTCCTTTTATCCATTAGCTCTATTGCCCTTTTTGCATAGTTTTCGGTGAGAAGTTCCGTTAATTCCTTTATGATTCTTTGAGAGCGATTGTTTGTTAATGCACCAAGTTCCACTGCTTTTTTAAAGAGGTGTTCTGTATCATCAGAAAGTTTGAAATTCAACTTTGCTTCATACTTTATTGCTCGCAAAAGTCTTGATGGATCTTCAAGGAATGACAATGGATGTAAAACCCTTATTGTTTTTCTATTGATGTCTTTTAATCCGTTAAACAGGTCAATAAGCCTTCCGAAATCATTGGGAGTAATTGAGATTGCCATAGCATTTATTGTGAAATCTCGTCTTGAAAGATCTTCTTTTAATGTTGCGTTTTCTACAACTGGTAGAATAGAATTTTTGTTGTACCATTCTCTTCGTGCTGTTACGAAGTCAAATTCATAACCCTCGTACAGAAAATGTATTGTTCCAAAATCTTCATGAATAATTACTTTTGTTTTTAGTTTTTTTGAGAGGAGTTTTCCAAACTCTTTAGCGTTCTTATCCAACACAAAATCGAAGTCAAGGCTTTGCACATCCAGAAATAGATCTCTTACCGACCCTCCCACAAGGTATATTCTCTGTCCCATTTTTTCTGCAAGACTGCCGAAAAGTGTTATCAGGTTGTAAACTTTTTTTGGTAGCCTGTTTTTCATAAGTGTTTTAATTTCGTCTATAGAAGGAACTGGATATTTTACCTCGCTCTGATTTCCTGTAAACATTTTTCTTTCCATGTATAGTGCTTTTATTAAGTCACTTCTTGAAATTATACCAATTATCTTTCCTTTTTCCTGCACAAGAACTCTGCCCACGTCATTTTCAGCCATTAGTTCTTCTATTTTTTCCAGAGTTGTTTCCGGTTTTACTTTTACGAGTTTTGGAGTGAGATATTGTTTTACAGGCCTGTTTCTTTTTTCTATGAGCATTATTTTTTCTATATCACGCTTTGAAATAATTCCTATTATTTTTCCGTTCTCTACGACTGGTAAACCAGAATATCCTAACTGTACCATAATTTTGTATGCCTCTTTTATTCCAGTGCCTGCAGGAATCGTTTTAACAGGAGAACTCATTATGTCCTTTGCAACGAGTTTTCCAAAATGCATTTTATATATACTTTTTTCTATTAACTTTTCTATGTCATCAAGGTTTCCATCTTTCAAAATTGCCGTTGCAGCAGTTATATGTCCTCCTCCGCCGAATGGAGATAGTATCTCTTTCACATTATAAATTGGTGAGTTACTCCTTCCTACTATAAAGAGTCCTTCCTTGTTTTTTATCATTACAAATATCAAGTCGGAATCGACCATTTCTCTGAGTCTATGGGTAACCACTGACATTCCTTGAATATACCTTTTTGTTTCTGCTTTTGCAAAAGCCACTTTTACTCCGTTTATAGTCTTCTCTTTTATGCCGGATAGGAGTTTTTTAAGAAGCGAGAGTTGTTGATTATTGAGAAAAGGAGAAACAAAACTTCTAATAATTCTCATGTTAATGCCAAAAGAAGAAAGAAAAGAAATTGCTTCAAAGTCTTCATGTGTGACTGATGGAAACATAAATGAGCCAGTGTCTTCATAAATTCCTAATGCAAGAAGTGTTGCTTCAACAGAAGACAGAATCACCTTTTTTTTCTTCAATAAGTTCACGAGAATTGTAGTATTTGCTCCCACGTTCTGTGAAACAACTTTTGCATTTTTAATGTCTCCTGGAGACGGAGGATGATGATCGAATACTATTATTTCCACACCTTCTTTTTTTAAAAACTCTTTACCATCGCCAACCCTTGATGGAATTTTAGTGTCAACGATAATTACTCTTTTTATTTGTGATTTTACCTTTTTGGGTATTTCGCGCGGTTTTACGAGTTTTAGTACATCACCAAATATCTCTGACATTCTTCGCGCTTCTTCGTCCATAGATCCAGGATTAATAAGAAAGCAGCCGGGATATAGTTTCCCGGCTGCGTACATTGAACTTATTGCATCTAAGTCAGCTCCAGCGTGTGTTAAAATTACTGTGTACTTATTCATTAAACAATTTTTTCACACCTTCCGCTGATACCCTGTAATAAATTAAAGGAAGTTCTTTAACTGAATTTTCGGATAACTCGATCAGTTCCATTAACTTCTTTGCAGCTTCTTTTCCTTTGCTTTCATCGTTTGCAAGAATTGTTGCGATTTTTTCACCTTTTTCAATTCTGTCTCCAACTTTTTTAGGGAATTTTATTCCCACTGATAAG
This sequence comes from uncultured Caldisericales bacterium, assembly GCA_964465465.1. Lineage (GTDB taxonomy): Bacteria > Caldisericota > Caldisericia > Caldisericales > Caldisericaceae > AUK232. The sequence continues at coordinate 60,817 of CAYXJW010000042.1, read as the reverse complement.
TCAATTTTATCTCCTTTTTTCATTCTGCCGGCACCGAGAAATGCGGCAAGCTTCCCGATGCTCTCTGTTTGCATATCCTTTATGTAACCGCTTCTTTGCGAAATTACCGGTATCTTGAACTTTGCTTGTGGTAGTTTTGTGAAATCGTCAATAAAGGAAGCGTCTCCGCCCTGTGCTTTTACGATCTCAGCAAATTTTTTGAGCCCTGTGCCATTTTCTATTGATTTTTCAATCAATGCTTTACCTCCATCACTGTTTTTGGCTTTTCCACCAAGATAGAGCATTTCTCCTCCAAGAGTTTTTATTACCTCTACGAGGCGTTTTCCTCCTTTTCCTTTAAGTACCTCTACGGCTTCTTCTACTTCAATTGAATTCCCTATAGCATCGCCAAGAGGTTGATTCATATCTGTAATATATGCAACGGTATTTCTTCCCACAGAATCTCCTATTTCTACCATTGTTTTTGCAAGTTCTAATGCAGAATCAAGATCTTTCATAAATGCACCGTCTCCTACTTTTACATCCAACACGATTGCATCTGCCCCGGCTGCAATCTTTTTACTCATTATACTTGATGCAATGAGTGGAATGCTGTCAACTGTTCCAGTGACATCCCGAAGAGCGTACATCTTTTTATCCGCTATAACGAGTTCTCCGCTTTGTGAAACTATTGCACCACCAACCTTGTTCACTATTTCGATGAACTTCTCCGTTGGAATTTCTGTTTTAAATCCCGGAATCGATTCTAATTTATCAATTGTTCCACCGGTATGTCCTAATCCTCTGCCAGACATTTTTGCGACAGGTACACCGTTTGCAGCAACAAGTGCTACGAGTGGTAGAGAAACTGTATCTGCTACACCGCCTGAACTATGCTTGTCAACTTTAATTCCGTTTATTTTGGAAAGATCCACTGTTTTTCCGCTTCTTACCATTGATAAGGTCAGTTCTGCAGTTTCGCTTTTATTCATTCCCCTGAACCAGATTGCCATGAGCAAGGCTGAAATTTGGTAGTCTGGTATCTCACCTTTTGAATAACCCTGCACAAAATAGTCTATTTCTTTTGCTTCAAGCGTATTTCCATATTTTTTCTTCTCTATAATGTCAACTATATTCATTTTAGGCCTCCTTTACAAATTTTTCAACGAGTTCTGATATTTTTTTGCCGCAAGTTTCTGCAACTGCTATCACTTCTTCATGAGAAACTTCGTTGCTACCGAATGCAGCATCGGTGATGCAGGAAATTCCAAGAACTTTCATTTCAAAGTATGCAGCAACAATAACTTCTGGAACTGTGGACATTCCAACTGCATCGATTCCAAGCCTATTCATAAGTTTTAGTTCTGCAAGTGTTTCGTAATTTGGACCTGATACGGCACAATACACTCCCTCTCTTATTGGCACACCGCTGTTATGGGCAATTTTTCTGAATTTTTTCCTCAGGGATTCGTCGTAAATTCCAATCATGTTAACAAAGCGTTTATTACCTTTTTCTCCTCGAAGAGGGTTATCAGCGAAAATGAAATTCACGTGGTCTTTTATAAGCATAATGTCACCTGTTTCAAGTGTTGTGTTTACAGCACCAGCAGCATTTGTGACTATAAGTTTTGGCACACCGAGTTCACCTGCTAAACGAATTGTTTTTGTTACATCGTGCATTGAATAGCCCTCGTAAAAGTGAAATCTTCCATTAAATATAAGCACTTTTTTCCTTCCTATCGTTCCGAGAACAAGTTCTCCTTTATGACCCTCTACCGTTGATACTGGAAAATCTGGTATTTCTTTGTAGGGTATTCTTACGTTCACTTTTACTTTCTCCATGATTGGTGAAAGACCCGAACCAATAACTATTGCATATTCAGGTTTAAAATTCTTTGCTTTTTCTTTAACGAACCTTGTATATTTTTCCATTTTTCACTCTCCTATTCAATTGATACGAGATAATAGTAAAAAGGTTGCCCGCCGTATGATACATCTACTTCTATTTCAGGGAACATCTTTTCTATTTCTTCAGCAATTTTTTCAGCATGTTCTTTACTTACATCTTTGCCGTAATATACACCAACAACTTCATACTCATTTATCAAACTTTTATTCTTTTCAAAAAGTTTTAGAAGCACTTTGTCTGGATCGCTTCCTTTAAGAACGATCTTTCCGTCAGCAACTCCAAGGATATCTCCTTTTTTCACATGTAATCCATTGAATTTTGTGTTTCTTACGGAGTATGTCACTGCAAATGAATGAATTTCTTTCAAAATGTTTTCAGCACGTTTTATATTTTCTTCAAAAGACTCTTCTGAATTAAATGATAGTATCACAGGAATTGCTTGCACCATGTTTTTAGTTTCAAGCACACGTACTTTTTTGTCTTTTACCAATTTAGCAGCTTCTTTTGCAGCGAGAATTATATTTGAATTGTTAGGAAGAATAACAACTTCGTTTCTGTCGCATTTTTCTATTGCTGAGAGTATATCGTTTATGGATGGGTTCATTGTTTGTCCACCGCTTACTGTAATATCAACTCCTAAACTGAGAAATATCTTTTCAAAGCCTTCTCCTTGTGAAACAGAAATAATACAGAATGGTTTTTTGATACCCACTATCTTCTCTTCTGCTTTTTGTCCAAGAAACTCTTCCTGTTCCTGCTGCATATTTTCTATGCGGGCTTCTTTTAATTCTCCATATTTCATTACATGCTCCATTACTTTGTAGGGTTCATTCGAATGTACGTGAATTTTGGTAAGGTTTCCGGCTTTAGCAACTACTATACTATCTCCAAATTGCTCAAGTTCCTTTTGCAGTTTTTTGGTATCTATGCCTGGTGCTGTTGATAATAAAACAGTATCATATTTAAATTCAAGTTTTCCTCCCAAAACTTCTCTATCCATTTCTTCTATAACCTCTTCAAAAGTTTTTTTAAATTCTATTTTACCCTGGAGTCCCATGAGCATTCCCTCGGTAATAAAAACGAGTCCTTGCCCTCCTGAATCTACAACGCCTGCTTCCTTTAAAACTGGTAACAATTCAGGTGTTCTTTTAAGAACGATTTTAGCTTCTTCCAGTAACTTTTCAAGAAGCGGTATAAAATCAGTTTCTGTTCTGCTTAAAACAATTGCTTTCTGAGCAATTGCATTTATAACGGTAAGAATTGTACCTTCAACAGGTTTTATTACTGCTTTGTATGCTGTTCTTGAGCTGCTCGTTAGTGCTTGTGCAAATTCCGGAATTGTAATTTCCTCTTTTCCATCAATGTAATCGAAAAAACCTTTAAAGATTTGAGACAATATCACTCCAGAGTTGCCTCTCCCCCCAATTAATGCACCTTCGCAGATGGCTCTTCCAAACTCGCGAAGTGTTTTCGGATTTCTCTTTTTCACTTCCTCCAGAGCAGTTTTTAGTGTAAGGTACATGTTGGTTCCTGTGTCTCCATCAGGTACTGGAAAAACGTTCAGTTTGTTTACTGCTTCCTTTTGACTTTCAAGATTTGCAAGTGCCCCCTGGAACATTTTTTCAAACTCACCAAGTCTGAGTATCTTCACGCTAAACCTCCCGTCTCACTCCGGTTACTATCACGTTTACATCAATGTTTTTTATTCCGGTTAGTTGTTTTATTTTGTATCTTACCTGACTGATTATTGTTTTTGCAACTTCTGAAACTTTTACTCCGCTTTCAAGCACAACGTGAATATCAAGAGAAACAGTATTCTTGCGAATTCTTACTTCAATTCCTTTAGTAAGGTCCTGCATGCCGAGCAGAGATAAGACTCGCCCTGTAAATGTTATAGGAACGAGTCCTACAACACCATAACATTCCATTGTACTTAATGCGGCAAGTTTCGCAATCGCATTTTTAGAAACAATTATTTTTCCCATATTGACCTCCATTCAGTGATATTATATCAAAAAACTATTGCATGAAAAGGAAAATTGTTTAAAATGTAAAGGTTAAATTTTGTTAAGGAGGTACGTTATGAGTAGAAAATGCGAGATTTGCGGTAAGGGCCCTCTTGTTGGAAATAATATAAGCCACTCACATAGAAGAACAAAGAGGAGATATTTACCTAACCTTCATAGGGCGAAAGTCAGAATAAACGGGAAAGTGAAGGTTGCCTGGGTTTGTACTGATTGTCTTAAAAAATATAAGGTAGTATAAAAAATGGAAATCAGATCTTTACGTTTCGATGGGAAGGTTCTTCATATTCTTGATCAGAGAAAACTTCCCTTCGAATTTATTGATGTTCCATGTAAATCGGCTGAAGATGTTTGGGAAGCAATAAATAAGATGAAGATACGCGGTGCACCAGCAATTGGTGTTGCAGCGGCATATGGAATGTATCTTGGAATTAAAGATGCTCCAGAGAACGACAAAGAAGCATTTTTTAATAAACTTAAGAAGGTAAAAGATTATTTAGATTTGGCTCGACCTACTGCTGTTAATCTAAAATGGGCAACCGCAAGGATTTTTAATTTGGCAAAGAAGTTTGAGAATCTTCCCATACCAGAAATTAAAAATGCAATACTTTCAGAAGCAATCGCGATGGAGAAAGAAGATGCTGAGCGAAACTTCAGAATAGGGGAATACGGTTCCACATTATTTAAAGATGGGGATACAATTATGACGATCTGTAATACTGGTGCACTTGCAACAGTGGCGTACGGCACGGCATTTTCCGTTATTCGAAGATCATTTGAAAAATATAAGGATATAAAAGCTATTGCTCTTGAGACAAGGCCTTATTTGCAAGGTGCGCGTTTAACGGCACTCGAATTAAGGGAAGCGCATATTCCTTTTCATTTGATTACTGACAATATGGCAGGCTTTATAATGTCTAAAGGTCTTGTAAACGGTATCGTTGTTGGTGCTGATAGAATTGCAGCAAATGGAGATACGGCTAATAAAATAGGAACTTACACTCTTGCCGTGCTTGCGATGTATCACAAAATCCCGTTTTATGTAGCAGCACCGGTTTCTACAATTGATATAGAAATAAATTCTGGTAAAGAAATACCCATAGAAGAAAGAGACCCTGATGAAGTTACTCATTGTGGTGGAAAAAGGATTGCTCCAGAGGGAATAGAGGTTTACAATCCTGCCTTTGACGTAACTCCCAATAGACTTATTGATGCAATTATCACAGATAAGGGGATATTAAAAAAACCATTTGAGAAATCTATTAAAGATATTTTAAAATAGTTTCTTACATATCTCAGCGCCTTTTCTGGCGCTGAGTACATTTTCTGTCAAAAAGAATTTAACGTTTTTAAGAACTGCTTTACATGTCATTAATGAAACTATTTCATCAACATAATCAGGTTCTGAATTGAAGACTTTTAATGCCTTTTTATTTGTTACGAGAATTGCAATATTGTTTTCTTTGAATATTTCTATCTCTGTGATTTCTCTTGTAAAAATTATTTCTCTATTTAGAGATTTAATTTTTTTGATCGAAAAGAATATTTTTTCGTAAGGCAAGGATTCTATCTGTTTTTCTGAGGTTATGATTGGATTAACTGGAATATCCAGTTTTGGTTTAAGCAAGTTTGCGATGGTTTTTCGTTCTGAAAATGTTTTTCCGTAAACTGCAATGCCGTTTGCGCCATCTTCGCTAAATTTATAAGCAGCCTCTATTGCATTTTCTTTGTTTGCCTCTGGACTTTTGAAGATAAAAAGTTCCTTTAAATTTAAAAGTCCTATTATCTTAATCATTTGGATAAATTTTATCCCTTAGTATGTTCAGTTCTGGAAACTCAGGATTGTATTTTTTAACCTTCAGGTAGTATTTTTCAGCACTTCTTCTGTCATTCTTTTCGGCATAGCATAGCCCCAAGCCTAACAGGATTGCAAGTTCCTCTTTTGATGGAATGCCATCTTTCTTTTCTTTTGTTTTAAATACTTTTATTGCTTCATCTACTTTTTCTGATTCTAAAAGACTTGTCCCAAGTAAACGTACAATTTCAGTTGTTTGCTTATTGCTCGGTATGGAAGATAATGTCGAAATAGCCTTTTCAAGCTGTCCTATGTGATAATACACACTCGCTATAATGTATGTTAAATATGTGTTTGGCTCTTTTGCCGCGATTTTTTCTAATTTTTTCGCAAGTTGTTCGTATAGGGGAAATGTTTTTTTAGATGTGCTCAATAGGTAACCAACGTGAGCATAATTTTTGCTGAGACGTGATGCCTTTAAGATATATTCTATTGCCTTGTCGATATTTCCATTTTCCAGCACTCTCCTTGCGTTTAGCATGCTGATTGCAGCTCTTTGCGTGGGAGAGAAAGTGTAGATTACATGAGAAGCTACTGCAATTATTAGAAGGACTACGCCTATATCTCTGTAGTTCCCTATGAAGTATAGAATAAATCCTGCCGTATATAGGGCAAATAGTATCAATGGCCAGTAATTTTTTTTCATCAATGCCTCCAGTTTTTGTTTAAATATTAATTCATTTGTTTTAAAAATCAAGTATTTTCTCCTGCATAGATTTTGCATACCTATTGTTTTAACCTTTAAAAAACAGTAAAGAAAGGAGGTAAAACAATGAAAATTCATATGTCAGGTTTTTCGTGGCTGATATCAATAGGTGTATATATTTATTTGGCATACAGTTTGTATGTAATTGCTCAAAAGACTGGCCATGAGGACAATGCATGGATGGCATGGGTTCCAATTATTAACGTGTTTCTTATGCTTCAAATTGCAAATGAACCAATGTGGTGGTTTATTTTGGTACTTATTCCAATTGTAAATATTGTTATCATGATTATAGTATGGATGAAAATTGCCGAAGCAAGAAACAAGCCCAGTTGGTGGGGCATTCTTCTTATAGTGCCTTTTGTGAACTTAATTGTCCCTGGATATCTTGCGTTTGCTGATTAGATTTCGATTTTTAGGCGCCGCAGAATGCGGCGCCTTTTTCTATTGAAAAAAAATTTTTAAATGGTACAATTTAATTGTCATTGGGGTGCTGAAAGCGTGTTGCAAGTAGGCTGAGAGAGGCTTTACCTCAACCCATTGAACCTGATGTAGGTAATCCTACCGAAGGGAGGCAAAATGAAATTCTCGTTTTCTCTCCCTGTGCGAACAGGGAAAAAGTGGGTTGCAATATGTGGGTTAATGATTATACCCGCAGCATTTCTAATATTTTTCTTTTATATTCCTTTGGTAAATATAGTTAAATTTGCGTTTTTTAGCGAAAAAGGATTTTCACTCCAAAACATATTCCATATTATTACAGATTCTTATATTGTCAGGGTGCTTATCTTTACCTTTAAAGAGGCATTTGTTAGTGCTTTGGTTACTTTGATTATTGCGCTTCCTGGCGCGTACATTATTTCTCATTTTAGATTTAGGGGAAAGAATTTTCTCGTTTCGCTTTCTACGATTCCTTTTGTGCTTCCTTCAGTACTTGTTGCTCTTGGTTTTATACTCCTGTTTGGCAAAAGCGGTATAGTGAATTCTGTATTGAATGCCCTTGGATTTCATAAAACAATAAACCTTTTGTATTCATTTTGGGGCATTATTCTTGTTCACGCTTTTTACAATTTTCCAATACCGTTAAGGATAATTGGTGCTGCATGGGAATCTCTTCCTGAAAAATATTCTTATGCGGCTTTTAGTTTGGGTGCAAATAGGTTAGAAACGTTTCTTAAGGTAATATTACCCCTACTTTTACCTGCGATAATTTCTGCATTTACGCTTGTATTTATGTTTTGTTTTCTGAGTTTTGTGATAATACTTACCATCGGTGGGGCAAAGTTTGCTACCCTCGAAGTCTCGATTTATACCTACTACAATATGTTTTTTGATTTTAAAACTGGTAGTGCCCTTGCATTCTTGCAGGCTTTATTTACTCTTATTTTTATCTATTTGTATATGAAAACAGGTATGATTACTGCACGAATTACAGAAGAAAAAAAGTTGAGAATCTTTAAGAACTTAAGTGAAACTAAAACCTGGAGGATTTTAACTTTTATTTATTTAATATTTATTTTTCCCGTTATCTTTTTGCCCTTATTTGCCATCTTTCTAAGTGCTTTCATGAATCCTTTTTCTATGAAACTTACTTTGATGAATTTTTTTAGTCTATTTTCCGGAAAATTTCAATACGTAACTTCTATAGGAATTTTTAAAATTATACTCAACAGTTTTCTTTTTGCTATTTTTGCAATGTTCGTTTCCGATGTGCTTGCAATTCTTGTTTCATATTCTATTCACGGGATTAAAAGATTTCAGAACTTTTTTATTTCAATTTTAATGCTCCCAATTGCTATCTCCCCAGTAACGATTGCCTTTGCTTATATTATAACATTCCGCAACATGAATTTCATTATTAACTCATGGATTATAATAGCTGTAGCCCATACAATAATTGCTTTCCCATTTGCTTTGAGAACGTTGTACTCTTCCATTGAAAGAATGCCAGGGTCGATGGTTTTTGCTGCCGAAAGTTTAGGACTTAATCGTATAAGGTCTTTCTTTTGTGTAGACTTACCTCTTTTGAAACCTTCCATAATAGTTTCTTCTGTTTTTACATTTGCAATATCGCTTGGAGAATTTGGTGCCACATTTATGCTTTATAAAAATCCTTATATAACAATGCCAGTTGCTCTTTATAGGTTTATCTCCGGCAGGCATTTTGGTGTTGCTTCTGCTATGGGATCTGTGCTTTTTATCTTTGCCTTTATTTCGTTTGCTTTATTAGAGAAATTCAAAAAGGAGGTTTCTGTAATTTGAAAAAGTTGGAAGTTTTTAACTTAAAAAAGAAATATGGAGATTTTCAGTTAGATGTATCCTTTGATGTAAGTAGCGAGGAGTTTGTATCGATTCTGGGACCTTCTGGTTCTGGAAAATCCACATTGTTACACATCATAGCAGGTTTTATCAACCCGGATTCAGGGCAAATTTTAAAAAATGGAAAAGACATTACAAATATGCCAGCAAATAAGAGGAATATCGGTGTTGTGTTTCAAGATTATGCACTTTTTCCGTATCTAACAGTTTTTTCAAATATTGCTTTTGGGTTAAAGGTGAAGAGGCAGTCAGTTGCTTACATACGAAATGCTGTTTTTGAAATTGCTGAAAAGTTTGGAATTTCAAAACTGTTGGAAAAATACCCTGATTACATTTCAGGTGGGGAAAAACAAAGAGTTGCTCTCGCTAGAGCAATGATTGTGAAACCAGAGATCCTTTTAATGGACGAGCCACTATCGTCTCTTGATGCAAAAATTAGAGAGAAGTTAATGAAGGATCTTCGTGAATTTCATAAAGAATTTAGAATCACCGTTATTTATGTAACACATGACCAAACGGAAGCGATGTTTCTCTCTGACAGGATTATTTTGCTGAATAATGGTAAGGTTGATCAAATTGGAACGCCGTTGCATTTGTATGAAAATCCTTCTACGGATTTTGCTAAACGTTTTCTTGGCAAGATGAATATTTTGAAAATTGATGGAAAGACCATTTTTGTGCGTCCTGAAAACGTTATTTTTGGTAAGAAGGGACGTTTTGAAGGAGTTATCAAGGATATTATTTATCTTGCAGGGTTTGCCGAAATAGAGGTTTCAACCAGATTTGGTACGGTTATTGCGAGGGAATTTTTGAGAAATGTAAAGAATTTAAAAGTTGGCTCAGATATTAGGTTTGATTTATTGCAAATAACAAATAATTAAATGGGAGGTGAATTTTTATGAAAAAAATTGTTTTAGCAGTGCTTTTTGTTGCTCTGGTTTTTTCTGTTTTCAATGGATGCGCTCCGTCTTCTAAGAAACAAAACGAGGAGAATGCAGGTGGAGAGATCCCAACTCTTATGATTTATTCGTACGATAGTTTTGTTTCATATGGACTTCCGAAGGCGACCAATAAAATCTTTGAGGATAAATATCACTGCAAGATAGAGTATAGAACTTTTGGTGGTGTTGGCAGTAGTTTAAGCAGGCTCATTCTTGAAAAGGACAATCCTCAAGCGGATTTGTTTGTTGGCTTGAATATGAATAATCTACAGAAGGCGCTCAATGAAAATCTTTTTGTTCCGTATAAGCCAAAAAATGCTTCTGTTATACCATCACAGTACATAATTGACAGGGAGTGGCGAGTTGTACCTTTCGATGGGCCTAATTCTCTTGCCATTGTTTATGATTCGGAAAAAATTAAAAATCCGCCTAAGAGTTTTGAGGATCTACTTAAGCCAGAATATAAAGGAAAACTTATACTCGAAGATCCCAGAACATCTTCGCCCGGCATGGGTTTTCTTTTATGGACTGTTGCTGTTTTTGGTGAGAATGGTTTTATAGATTATTGGAAAGAATTAAAACCCACTATTTTTCATATTTATCCAAATTGGGATTCTGCGTTTACTGCTTTTACGAAAGGCGAAGCACCTATGATGATTAGTTATGATGCAGATCCTGCTTATTTCTGTTATGATAATAAATCTAAACCCACGAAGTATAAGGCTATCATACCCTCTGAAGGCGGCTTCCTCCAACTTGAGTTTGCTGGCATTGTTAAGGGAACAAAACATTTAAAACTTGCTCAAGAATACATTGATTTTATGCTTTCTAAGGATTTTCAAAAAGAAATTCCCCTCCATCAATGGACATTTCCTATTGATCAGTCTATAAAATTACCTGATTGTTTTAAATATGCACCTAAGGCGTCTGAATATGTTTCAGTCTCTCCAGAAAAAATAAGCAAGTATGAAAAAAAATGGTTAGAGGAATGGATTAAGTTAATTGTTACTGAATAGTTTTTTGCTTCATAAGGGCTTGAAATTATTACTAAATAAGTTATAATTAAATAAAAAGAAACGGAGGTTAATAATATGAGCGAGTTTTTAACTAATAAAAATTTGAGCAGGGAAGAGCGTATAGTCCTTATGAAGCGATTATTGGTTGATATGGATAAAGGGAATATAACACCAGAAGAGATAAAGAGCCGATTCAAGGTTATTCTTGCGGATATGCACCCGGTTGAAATTGCAATTATTGAAAACGCATTAATAAATGATGGATTTCCAGCCGAAAAAATTCATAATCTTTGCGATGTTCATATTGATATTTTTAGAGAGTCAATCGAAAACGAGTCTCCAATTGTACAAAAGGGACATCCAATTTATCTCTTTATGGCAGAACACGTTGCTTTGTTGAAATTATTTGGGGAGGCAAAAAGAAAGTCAGCCCAATTGAAAAACTTCACCTCATTTGAAGAAGCAAAAAGTGTTATAGAGGAGTTAAAAAAAATAGCTTTCCAGATGAAAGATGTTGAGAGTCATATGTTGAGAGAGGAAAATGTTTTGTTTCCGTATCTTGAAAAACATGAAATCATTCAGCCTGCTAAAATAATGTGGACTGAACACGATTCATTGAGAGAAAGAATTAAGGAATTACTATCAACTTTGGATAAACCAGGCGAGGCATATTCTGAATTTGCCAGGCATATAGACTCATTAATACTTTACATTGTTGATTTAAAATCCAATCATATTTATAAGGAAAACAAAATTCTTTATCCATCTGCTATAAGCAAATTAACAGAAGATGAGTGGAATGAGATCTGGGAACAAATGGATGAGATGGGGTATGCTTATTTTACTCCGGAAGATGCAAAATGGCATGAAAAGATTAGTGAGAAAAAACAGGAAGACGAAGTTCAAGCTAAATTAAAAGAACTTATTGATACAATTAAGAAAAACTCTGTTGGAAATACAGTAAAGTTTGATTACGGTGAACTTAACACAGAGCAATTAATTGCGATTATGGATATTCTTCCTATAGAAATTACTTTTATAGATGATAAGGATGTGGTGAGATATTTTAATAGGGCAGAAGACAGAGTGTTTCCTCGAACTAAGGCAGTAATTGGACGCACTGTTCAGAATTGTCACCCTCCTAAAAGTGTTCATATTGTTGAAAGGATACTCTCTGATTTTAAAACAGGAAAGAGGAACCATGCTGATTTTTGGATCCAGATGAAAGGAAAGTTTGTTTACATACGGTATTTTGCCGTAAGGGATAAAAATGGAAATTACCTGGGTACACTTGAAGTAACGCAAGATGTTACAGGCATCAGAAATTTACAAGGTGAAAGAAGAATTTACGCAGAGGAATAGGAGGTATTTTTATATGATAGACAAAGAAAAAATTATAGAAGCATTGAAAAATGTTTATGATCCGGAGATACCTGTTAATATTGTGGATCTTGGATTGATTTATAACATAGAAATTGATCAAGAGAAAGGGCTTGTTACAATTACAATGACGCTAACTGCCCAGGGCTGCCCTCTGGGCAACTACATTTTGCATGATGTGGAAATGGTTACAAGGAGTGTTGATGGCGTAAAAGATGTAAAAATTAACCTTACGTATGATCCTCCCTGGAGTCCTGAAATGATGAGTGAGGAAGCGAAGAAGAATTTAGGCTATATGTAAATAGCTTATTTTATATTTAGTACTCTTCTGGTAAACTAAATTCAAAACAGGATGCCAGGAGAGTGCTTTTAAAGGATTTTACGGTTTTACATATCTTTATAATTAATACCTTTATTATTTATGTGTATTTTACACCATATCTACTTTTGCTGGTTTGCACTCGTATTTATAAAGCATGCTATAAAAACTAAAACTATTTGAAAATATTTTGTAACTTGGTACAATGAAATGCAAAGCATAAAAGCAAATGGGATGAGCAGTCCGTATATAAATAAATTATAAACGAAAAGTTTTAAAGGAACAAAACAATGAACAGCAAAAGGAAGATTGTTTTAAAATTTATCTCGATTAGCATTTTATTCCTATTGTTCTCTGTATATATAAGAAATCCTGTTCTTATGGCGGCAGAGAACAATAATATTTATCGCTCCATGGTTTTTGGTGTAACAATAGATGACGCCTGTTATCATGTGCCTAATATGTCTTATGGATCAATTAATCTGCAAAATTCTCTAAAAGAAGTTGATAAAGCAGTGGAATTAGGCGTAGATTTTGTAAGGATTGACTTGAGAGACGAGACACTCAGATATCCTGGTGAGATAAATAAACTTGATAGAATTATTAGTTATGCACGATCCAGAAAACTTAAAATATACATTGGCGCTTATGGAATGCAAAGTTGGCTACCTGGGTCAATTTCAGTGTTACTAAATCACCTTGATGGTGGTGCAGGTATAGCAAATTGGAATGAATTCAAACGTATGTATAGAAATGAAATAACTTATTTGGCTAACAGATATCATCCTGATTATATGATGATAATGGTGGAATTGCGTTTTAATCTTGGTAATGAGGTAAATTCTGTAAGAAGTATTGAGGAATGGGTGCAATTCACGAAATCTCTTGCAGATTTAATTAAAAGTATTTCACCCAGAACAAAAATTGTTCTTAATGAAATAGCCCAAAGAAACACTGTTTTAAACAACATTGCTTATATTAGAGCTATTATGCAGGATAATTATCAAAAGATAGATATTATTGGAATAGATCCATATAGTTATGAGGCTTTAAAAGATGGAGTATCGACTATTGTTAAATTTGAGAAAGAATTTAATTGGCATGGAGAAATATGGATCGGTGAGACTAATTTGTTTAAATTTAATGATGTAAGAGAGCAAAGAAACTATTTTATCTATGCGATTAATCTCGCACTTAGAAATGGATTTAGTGGTTTTTGTATATTTTATTTTAGAGATGGGAGCGGAACCACAAAAAATACAGGAATTTTATATGAAAACTTTGAGCCTAAGCCTGCTTATAATGTAATAAAGCAGATGCTACGCTGGAGGAAGTTGGTAAATATTTTGTGAAATTAAAGTATGGGCAAAAATAATTTTGAGTATATCAAAAAATAGATAGTAATAAAGCCTTATTTTGATTCATGAGTTTTCTTATGAAAATAAATGGTGGAGATGAGGGGATTTGAACCCCTGACCCCCTGCGTGCAAAGCAGGTGCTCTCCCGCTGAGCTACATCCCCAGGAATGGTGGGCCTCTCTGGACTCGAACCAGAGACCTCGTCCTTATCAGGGACGCGCTCTAACCTGCTGAGCTAGAAGCCCGACCAAGCATATTGTATAAAAAACTGTTCTTTTGTCAAGAGAAAATTTAACAATTTAATTCTTTTTCTCAAGTACGGGGCAAACAAAGAAATCTGTAATTCCACATCCATTGCAAATTCCATTTCTGCAATCATGAATGGTTTTCTTATTGAATGCTCTTTTTCTTTCTAATAAAAGGTATCGCTTTGATACGCCACATGATAGATGATCCCAGGGAAGTGTGCTGTCGATAGGTATTTTAGATGTATACATTGAAATGTCAAGACCGCTTTCCTTAAATGATTCAAGCCATAAGTTGAGATTAAAATGTTCTGTCCATCCGTCCATTTTTGCACCGTTTTTAAAGGCTATTTCTATTGCATTTGCAACTCGTCTGTCTCCTCTACCAAGTGCAACTTCGAGATAATTCATGTCAAAAAAGCCAAAATCTACTTTAAACTGCCTTCCTTTTAGGTTGTCAAGTATCATTTTTTTCTTTCTATTAAGGTTTTCAATACTTTCAAATGCTTCCCATTGGAAAACAGTATTTGGTTGCGGCATGAATGGATTTATACTCAAATGTACAGAAAAAGGTTTTTTAAAGGTTTTATATTTTTGTCCATGTTTGTAAATTCTTTTTGTAAGGTTGGCTATTTCAATAACATCTTCATCGGTTTCCGTTGGAAGTCCAATCATAAAATAGAACTTCATCGTATGGAACCCTAACGAAACTGCTTTTTTAACAGTTTCGAAAATGTCATCTTCATTTATTGTTTTGTTTATTACGTTTCTCAACCTCTCAGTTGCTGCTTCTATTGCAAATGTAATTGTATGGACTCGTTGTTCTACAATCATCTTTCCAAGTTTCTCTGGAAATTTGTCTATTCTGAGTGAAGGAACAGAAATCGAAACATGATATTTTCTACTAATCTCTTCTGCAACTTCTATTATTTCGTCTAACTTTGAATAGTCACTACTGCTCAAAGACAGAAGGGTAATTTCTTCATACCCCGTATTCTTGAGTATTTCTTCCATTTCGTATTTTAACCGTTCAACTGTTTTTTCCCTTACTGGTCTATAAACCATTCCGGCTTGACAGAATCTGCATCCTCTTGTACATCCTCTGAATAGTTCAACATTTGCCTTATCCATAACCACTCTACCAAAAGGTACTATTGGTTTAAGTGGAAAATAGGTCTTGTTAATGTCGGGTACTATGTCTTTTATTACGAATTTTTTATCAGAGAGTGGAATGATTTTTTTAACTCTTCCATCGTTTTTATACTCCACATCAAAATGATCAGGCACATAGATTCCATTTATTTTTGAAACTTTTTTAAGAAACTCAGATTTGTTTTTCTTGTTCCATCTTCTGAATTCTTCTACTACTTTGTGAAGTTCATATTCCCCCTCTCCGAGTGCAAAAAAATCGATAAATTTGTACATTGGCTCTGGGTTATATGCTGCTGTCCCACCTATAAATACGATTGGAGATTTTCTTTCTTTTGAATGTAATGGAATTCCAGAAAGTTTCAGAATATTTAGTATATTGGTGTAATCTAATACTGTTTGTACACTAAATGCAATAATGTCAAATTCTTTTACTGGAGTATGGGATTCGAGTGTAAAAAGAGGTATGTTTTTCTCTATGAGGTATTTTTCCATATCCTCAAGAGGAGAAAACACACGTTCCGCTACGACGTCTTCTATTTCGTTTAGCATATGGTACAAAATTTTGTATCCTAAGGAAGACATACCAATATCATATAAATCTGGATATGCAAATGCAATTTTTATTTTTCCTTTGTGTTCTTTGTGAACACTATTAAATTCATTTCCGAAATAAGAATACGGTTTTTGAAATTTTACTAATTCTGTAATTTTCATAAAGATATTTTAATCTCCTCTCTGTAAATAAAAACGTTTATCACAAGACCTATCGCAATGAAATTAGCAAGAGTGGAACTTCCACCGAAACTTACAAAAGGCAGTGGTATGCCTGTGACTGGCATTATACCAGTACACATTCCAATGTTTATAAAGATTTGTGTAATGAACATTGCAAAGGTCCCTATCGCTATAGCCTTTCCAAAGGTATTTTCCGTTAACATATACGTTCTTATGATAAACAAAAGAATTCCAACATACAATAGGATCAAAATCAGTGCTCCGACAAACCCAAAAGCTTCTCCTATTGCTGAGAAAATAAAGTCTGCATATTGAACTGGAACAAAATGTAATTTTGTAAATGTACTGTTTTTTATACCTCTGCCGAGTAATCCACCTGCTCCTATTGCGATGATTGATTGAATAACATTATAACCACTTCCAAGTGGGTCCTTTTGTGGATCTAAAAATATTATAATTCTTTTTATTTGATAAGGTTTTAGAAATTTGAATACTATTGGGATACTTGCAACTACCGATGCAGTCATTGACATAAAATACTTCAATGGGAAGAAAAATAGAGTGATAAATCCAAATATTGAAAATATTACAATATCGGTACCTAAATCTGGCTGTTTAAATATAATTGCAAAAGGAATAAGCAACGAAAATACAAGCAGTAAAAATTTTTTATAATTCTCCCATTTGAGTTGAATTACATATGCGAAGTAAATAATGAGAAATGGTTTTTCAAATTCAGAAGGTTGAAAAGTAACAAAGCTACCTATTTTAACCCATCTTCGTGCTCCGTATGCACTTCTTCCCATGAAGAGTACCATAACAAGCAAAATAATGCCTACAGTATATATTATTGGGGCAAAATATTTCAATTCCCTGAAATCAAAATAAAGCATTAAATATAATGTTAAAAACCCAATGATTATATATATTATTTGTCGTTTTACGTAAAAGGCACCGTTTCCTGTTATGGAAAGTGCCAACAAAGAGATTATGCATAAACTTATGATTTCTATTAAAATGGATAATGGTATTTTTCTCACAGTATTAAAATTTCTTCTTTATTCCTCTTACGGGTATTATTGCTTCAAGTACTGTTTTGTTCGATTCCCTCCTGATATCAATGGAGACTTCGTATGTACCTACTTCTATGTACTTATTTATTACATTTAAAAGGTCCTCTTTTAGTTGGTTTAGTACAGATGGAGAAAGGAGTTTTCTGTCCTGAACAAGAATCAATTTTAAGCGATCTCTCGCAATTTCATTTGTTTGTTTTCTTGAAAACCAACCCATTTTATTTCCTCCTAAAGAAATCAAGGATGCTTTTTTTGCCTTTAGGTAATTCCATGAATGGTACTTCCTCGCCCTCTATTCGTTTTGCAATATTATCAAAGGATTGTACTGCGATTGATTTTCCTATTATAGATAAGATTTCTCCTCTATTTTCTGAATCTATAATTTCTTTATCTTCGGGCACAACCCCAATAAGATCCAATCCTAAAACATCTACGATGTCATTTTTATCCAATGTTTTCTTTTTGATTACAAGATCAGGATCGTAGCGATTTACTATTAAGGAAATTCCCTCTATCCCACTATTTTCAAGTAATCCTACAACTCTATCTGCATCACGTACCGAGGAAACATCAGGAGTTACCACAATTAATGCCTCTGAGGCTGGGGCAGCTGCGGACCTAAAACCATTTTCTATTCCTGCAGGTGAGTCAAGAAGAACGTAGTCAAAATTCTCTTTTATTATAGAGATAATTTCATTTATGGCTTCAATGTCTACATCTTCTTTTGTGTGCATTTGAGAGGCGGGAAGTAGAAAAAGATTGGAAAGATGTTTTTCTCGAACAAGCGCTTGAGATATCTTACATCTACCTTCTACAATATCCATTATGTTGTAGACAACCCTATTTTCAAGGCCCATTACTACGTCAAGATTTCTCAAGCCGATATCCATATCTGCGACAACTACTTTTTTACCAAGTTTTGCAAGGGAGGCACCAACATTAGCTGTGATAGTTGTTTTTCCTACTCCGCCTTTGCCTGATGTAATTACAATTGCTCTTCCCATTATCTCCTCCTTATTGATTTTTTCTCGCCGAGCACTTTAACTTCAATTTTACCATTTGATACAGTTGCTATTCTCGGCTTTCTGTAAGTTTTACCAGATTTATTGTTATCAAATATTATATTTCCTATCGTCATTCTTAGTGGCATAAATCCTAATGAGATCACGCTCTCTCCAGCATTAACAATGCCTCGCACAACTCCGAAAACATATATACTGCCAGTAGCATTTACTTCTGCTCCTTCATTAATATCACCAAGAATAACAACGTTACCATTGTGTCTTATAAGTTGTCCTGCACGGAGTGTGTGGGATATTATAATTGTTTGTGGACTTTGAGTTTCCTGTTTTGGAGCGATTACTTCTTTTTCTATTTTTATGCCCGTTCCCTTCAACGAAAATCCTATACCAAACCTGGAGAAAATTCTTTTTAAATGATCAATATCAGTTTCTGTGAGATTAATTCCGTTAGGATCTACTTCTAAATCAGCTCCAGAGAAAAACACCTTTCTTTCTTCAAGAATTTTCTCCAGGTAATTGAATATTTCATTAATACTAAAAGATGGATTTAAAATAGCAATTATTCCTTCTTTTGTTCCTTTAAAAATTACGGGATTAACCATTGTTTCCTCCTGTTTTTATAGTCTTGTAGTATGTATCAAACAGTTTAGCCATAAGCGGAGCAAGCGAGTGGCTTGAATCGAAATTAGAATGATCAAAGAAAAACAAGCCTACAATATCTGGTTTATTTTTTCCGCTAAATGCTATTAACCAATGATCAACGGCATTTTTCCCTACTTCTGCCGTTCCTGTTTTTGCATACACCGTCCTTCCTCCTATTTTCATAATACGCATTTCTGGGCGATTTGCAAGCATCTCCATTCCTTTCTTAACAACATTCATTACATTGTCAGGTATGTTTGCTTTAAGTCTAATTTTTTTGCCGTAACTTTTTATTATATTACCGGAAGAATCCGTAATTTTCAATAGAAAGTGTGGCACATATTCTAAGCCGTTTTCTGCAAGCCCCTCATATAGTGTTGCCATTTGTATTGGTGTTACTAATAAGAATCCTTGCCCTATTGAAAGGTTTGCTGTATCTCCAATATACCATTCGGTGCCCATTGTTTTCTTTTTCCATTCTGGTGAGGGGAGAAGCCCTGTACTTTCTGAAGGTAGATCTATTCCAGTTTTTTCTCCAAGTCCAAATGCTTTTGCATATTTATCTATAGCATCTATTCCAGTTTTTGTTCCTATCGTGTAAAAAAATACGTCGCTTGAATTTGCAAGTGCTTCTTCAGGATTTTGATACCCAAATGCATTGGGATATATCCAGTCTCTGAAAGTCACATTTCCTATACGAATAGAATTTCGGCAGTAAATTATTGTATCTTTCGTAATTGTATGAGTCATAAGAGCAGCAATTAGAGTAATTGGTTTAAATGTAGAGCCAGATGGATATTCACCCTGAACTGCTCGGTTAAAAAAGGCGCTTTGTTTCGAGAGTTTAGCATATTCCTTATCACTTATCCCATTTATTATTTTGTTAGGATCAAAAGATGGATGGGAAACCATTGCGAGTATTTCACCATTATCTGGATCTATTGCTATTGATACTCCCGGTCTATTTCCAACTATTTTTTCAAGTTCTTTTTGGAGTCTTATATCAATTGTTAGATATATATTATCCCCAGGTACTGGGGGTATAGATGAAATAACTTTTATTATTCTGCCTGATGCATCTATTTGTACTTCTTCTTTACCCTTTTTGCCTCTTAAAAACTGCTCGTATTCCTTTTCTATGCCTTGTTTTCCAATGTAATCGTTATAACTGTAAAATTTGTCGTGCTCAAGATCTTCTTTTGTTACAAGTCCAACAAACCCAAGAAAATTTTCCCCTATTTCTTTGTATGGGTATATTCTTTTTGCTCTTAATGAAATGTCAACTCCAGGAAGTTCGAATGAATGCTCCTTAATTGCTATAACCTGTTTTAAGGTTAGTTCTCTCTTTATTATTACAGGGTCAAATGAAGGGATCCCTGGGTTATCGAGTTTTGATTTTATATCTTTAACTGACATTCCTATTATTTTAGATACGTAGGAAAGTTCTTTGTCAGGGTCTTTGAGATAACTCTTTGTAATTACCAAGTAATAAGAAGGCACATCTTCCGCAAGTACAACTCCATTTCTGTCGAGGATCTTCCCTCTTACGGTTGGAATTTCTAATATTCTTATACTTTTATTTTCATACACATTTTTATAATACTTCCCTTTTATAATCTGTAAATAAAATATCCTTGAGATCAAGGTAAAACTTATTAAAAAAACGATTACATAAAGAAGTGTGATTTTTGATTTTTCGCTCATTCAACTTCACCTTTCTTCGGTAAATATCTGTTAACAAAGGAGTTTAAAAGGTAGTACACAGGAATCGATAGAGATAAATTGATTACTTCAAATGTTAAAATTTCTGAGAATTTTGCTCGTAAGGAGAGAAGAAATAAAATTATTGCACATGAAATAAGGTACGATGGTAAATCGGTAATTGGAAAATAAGTTTTGATAATTTTATACGCTGCATATCCTATCAGGAATGACAGGGTAAAAGGACCTATGTATGGGCTGAAAATCGTGTCTGTTATAATTCCGGCTATTACAAGAACGGTAAGAATAAGTTTATCCTTTTTTATTTTTACTATCAAAAAAGACATCAGCATTATAGTAAAATAAGTTTTAAAAATTCCAGACAATGAGGTATCAAAGATAACACACATTAAAAATATAAATATAACAGTTAAAAATAATTTCAAGCTTTTATTCATTTCTGATTATTATTATTTCGAATAAATTATTGAGATTTGCAGAGCAGTTCAGGGTCACCACGGTTCTCATGCTACTTACTTTCTTTACTGATTTTACCGTACCTACTAAAATTCCTTGCGGATACGTATCGCTAGCAGATGTTGTTAACATAGGATCACCGGGTTGTATTTTGGGATTTTCCAGCTGAAATATCATTTTCAATGAATCTTTATTGCCCTGCGCAATTCCTATTTCTCCGCTATATGCATCTTTTACTGAAACATAGAATCGAGGATCTATAACAAGCAAGATTTTTGATGTACTAAAAGAAACTGAGTATACTACGCCAATGAGTTTTTGGATGCCTGCATCATCAACTATTATTGCTGGATCTCCTTGTTTTATTCCTGCATTTTCACCTTTATCTATTATTGCAAAATTGAAAGGCATTTTTGTAATGCCAAGTACATTACCTACTACAAATTCGTAATTTTGTTTCAAATTAAGGTTTAAAATGTTTTTCAGGCGTTGGTTTTGTAATTCTACACCTTTTAAAATTTCAATCTCGTCCTGCAAGTTTTTATTCTCCTCCAACAATTTCTTATTTTTTTCTAATAGCATTCTTTTGCTTATGAAAAATGCTCGCGTATTTAATATTGATTGTCCTATATGTCTTATATCAGCGGATATTTTTTTAACAGGGCTTAAAAATATTGCATCAGTTATTTGATATAAAGTAATACCTCTGCTGCCTAAACCAGCAGCAAAAAGTATTAAGAAAACAATAAGTAGAGCAATTAATGCTTTTTGAGGATTATTTTCGTTTTTCAATTTACGAGAACAATGTGTCTTTGAAAAGATCTACTTTTTCTAAAACTTTACCTGCACCTATTGCAACTGCAGAAAGAGGATCTTCTGCAACATTTACGAGAATTCCCGTCCGCTGTGTTATAAATTTATCAAGATTTCTCAACAATGCCCCGCCACCTGCAAGCATTATTCCTCTGTCCATAATATCAGCAGAAAGTTCTGGAGGCGTAATCTCCAGTGTGGATTTAATTGTGTTCAGTATTTCCTGAATTACAGGTTGCAGTGCTTTCCGTACCTCCTCTGAGGTTATCTGCACAGATTTTGGTAGCCCATCAATCAGATCTCTTCCCCTTACTTCCATTTTTTCTTCCTTGTCAAGGGGGTATGCATTGCCCAATCTAATTTTTATCTGTTCTGCTGTCGTTTCACCAACCAGCAAACTATACTGTCTTCTTAAGTAGGAAATTATAGCGTCGTTCATTTCATCTCCAGCAATTCTTATTGACTTCGATACTACAATACCTCTAAGAGAAATTACAGCGACTTCTGTTGTTCCACCTCCGATATCTACAATCATCGAACCTCTTGCTTCCTCTACAGGTAAACCCGCTCCTACAGCTGCTGCCATTGGTTCTTCAATTACCAACGCTTGTTTTGCACCAGCCAATATTGCTGCTTCTATTACGGCTTTTTTCTCTACTTGAGTGATTCCGGAAGGAACCCCTATAAGTACTCTTGGCCTGAAGATGCCTCTTTTTGCTCCTGATTTAGCAAGAAAATAGTCAAGCATTTTTTGTGCTATGTCAAAATCCGCAATAACTCCGTCTCTTAATGGTCTTATAACTTTAATTTCAAATGGGGTTTTACCTGCCATGTATTTTGCCTGGTTTCCTACATAGATAATTTTTCCTTTTGAATTCACAGCGATTACTGTGGGTTCTCTGAGGACAATACCTTTTTTTCTCATATAAATTACTGTATTTGCTGTTCCTAAATCTATTGCAAGTTCTTTACCCGTAAAAAGTCCCATATTTCACCTCTCTATTATTTTTAAAATCTTTTTTAACGTGTTTATTGGAAGTCCTATTACATTGTCTAACGGACCGTTTATTTTTTCTATAAATGATGCACCTAATCCTTGCACCGCATAACCACCTGCTTTATCGTTTCCTTCACCGGTTTTTATATAATCTTGTATTTCGCTTTTATCCAGTTTTTTAAAACCAACTTCAGTTTTGCAGATATCTGTAACAAATTTATTACCTTCAATTGCTGCAATGCCTGTTAGCACATAATGTTTTTTCCCACTCAGGAGAGTTAGCATGTCGAATAAGTCTTTCTCATTATTAGGTTTTCCAAGTATTTTTTTATTTATAACCACAATAGTATCAGCCCCTACAACTACTTCATTTTTAAATTTTTTTGCTACTGAAAAGGCTTTTCCATATGCATTGTATAAAACAGTTTCAAAAGGTGATGATAATTTTCTTTCATTAAATTTAGCCTTTTGAATTGTAAATTCAAAACCCCATTTTTTCAGCATTTCGATTCTTCGTGGCGACCCGGAAGCAAGTATAAACTTTTTCATAATATTAAAAACAAGTAGAAAAACAGTACAACCCCTAATAATGTTCCAAGATTAACAAAAATTTCAAATCCCAGAGTTATTTTTGCAACAATTAAATTTAAAGAAAATGGAGAGAAGCCGAAATTTAAGTTGTAGCTGAAGATAGGAAAAACTCTTCCAATTGCAATTCCAGCGGCTGTTCCTAAAACTCCGCCTATAAATAGGTATAGAATCATTATCCAGTATCTTTTGCCACTCATAGTTCACCTTTTTAATCTATTATAGAGGAGTTTTGATATAACTCCAATAATCCAACCGCTTATTGCTCCCAATACTAAAAGTGCAGGCAAGTAGTACCAAAAAGCATTGTTCTTAGTTATGAATAGCACCACGAAAAATTGAAACAAATTATTTGTTATTCCACCTATAACACTTATCCCTTCAATGCTGAAATGCTTTTTAAATGCAAGATAAAAAGTAGCCATTATAACAGCAGCCCCCATTCCACCAAAGAAACTTGTGAAGAAAGGTATTGGGTGAAGAGTTCCTTTTACTAAAGCCCCAAGCAGGATTCTAAAAAAAGTTACTATAAGTGAGTCGTATGGACCAAAAGCGTATAGAGTAAGTATTGTGGAAAGATTTGCTAAACCAAGTTTTGCTCCTGGTATAAATGAGAAAATAGGTGGCTCTATTAGATTAAGTACTATAGCGAGCGCTATAAAAACAGTTAAGTACAGTAATTTTTCTAATTTAGTACGTGGTTGTATCAATTTTATTTTCTCCATTTCCTATAATTGTTATTGAAATTCTATTGGGTAGGCATGTTATACTTTCACCAATTCTATCAATCCAGCCCTCTTTTATGCAAAGTTTATCTTTACAGGTAGAATTTATTACGCGTACTTTATCGTTTTTGATTTCCACAGTTAGATGTCCTTCTTTGCTTTTAACAATAATTTCTTTGTTAATATTAGTTGTTAAAGGAATTTCTTTTACTATTTTTCCATCACTTTTGATAACAACAGTTTTGTTTTTTGCTTTGTTTATGTTTGTAAAATAAATTAAGGACGAAATTACTATTAGAGATATTACAATAAATAAGAGAATTCTGTCACCTGATTTCATTTTTCTAATTCCAGTATATTCTTAATGTTTGGCGTAAAGAATGGTTCCATATTGGAGTCAAAACCTACAATACTAACACCAAATTTTTTTGCATTGGACAATGCATAATTTTTCCCTAAGACGAAAAATGCTGTTGAGAGAGCATCGCCTATATAACCTTTATCAGAAAGTACGGTAACGGAAATAATTTTTCTTGCTGGTTTACCTGTAAATGGACTCATAATGTGGCAATAACGAACTCCATTTTTAATAAAAAATCTCTCATAATCACCAGAAGTAGAAATGAATTTTGTTCCGCTTATTTTTAATATCCCTATTATTCCGTCGCCGCGGGGGTTTTTAATGCCAATATTCCAAAAATCTTTGTTTGGCGGTAATTTGTAGGTAAGTATATTACCACCCATATTGATAAGTGCGCTTGGTATATTGTTATTATCTAATATTTTTTTTATAAGGTCGAGTGTGTAGCCTTTTGCAATACCTCCAAGGTCTATTGCTTCCCCTTTTTTCTTTAAAAAAACGGTTTTTTCTGAACTATTTAAAACGACATCTTTGTAAGATACCAATTTGAGTGCTTTTTTGATTTCTGTTTCAGCAGGAATTCTATAATTCCCACCCTTAAATCCCCATATTTTTGATACTGGATAAATCGATATATCAAATGCTCCGTTTGTTTTATTTGCAATGTATAAAGATTTTTGAATCATGTCGAAGGTGATAGGATTTACATGTACAGGTTTAATTCCTGCGTTTTTGTTTATTCTATAAATATCTGAAGTGTTTGAAAAATCATCTGTTAAAGCATTTACAGTGTTAATTGTCTTTATAATTTCTTTTACAGTACTTTCGGTATTCTTCCCATATACTTCAATGTCTATTATTGTATTCATGCTATAAATTTCTGAGAACGCAGGTTTAGGTGTTATATTTTTTCTTATTATGGGAATTAATACAACTGCTGCTACAAACACAAAAGCAAAAAAACTTACAATTCTTTTACTCGACAATGTTCAAATCCTCCCCGCAATAAGCGCATTTCCCATTGATTGTATTTTTCTCTTTTATTTCAAAACCAAGTCTTTCTATAACGACCCTTTTACATTTGGGGCAATATGTATTTTCATATGGGTGACCCAAAATATTCCCGGCATATACAAATTCAAGGCCTTCCTCTATTCCAATATCGTGAATTCTCTCTAATGTTTCTATTGGTGTTGGAGGTAAATGTGAAAGTTCAAGATATGGAAAGAACCTTGTTATATGCCATGGTGTTTTTTTGCCAAGTTTTTCTTTTATCCATCTTGCAAGCATTCTCATCTCGTCTTCGTTATCGTTTATTGTGGGAACAATGTTTGTTACAATTTCTATATGAATATTCCACTTGTCTTTTGCGTATTGTATTGTTTCAAGGATTTTTTTCCAGTCAAAAATAGGAGTAATTTCCCGATAACTTTTATCCGAAAATGCTTTTACATCTACACTAAAAGCATCTAAGTATGGACCTATTAAATCGAGTCCTTCTTTTGTAATTGAACTGTTTGTTACATAAACAGTGTATAGTCCTGCTTGTTTTGCGAGTTTTGCACTTTTTAGAGTGTATTCAAACCAGATTGTAGGTTCATTGTAGGTCCAGGCGATTCCAGATGCGCCATATCTTTTTGCAAGTTTTACTGCATTTTCTGGTGTTATTTTTTCACTGATTTTCTCGATGGTGTTTTCGGTTGGAAACGTTCGAGAAAGTTCGTAATTTTGGCATCCCTTACATCTAAAATTGCAACTCCATGTTCCAAGGGAAAGAACAGACGTTCCGGGATGGAAATGATAAAGCGGTTTTTTTTCAATAGGATCAACTGCAACTGAGGATACATAAGAATTTAAAATTGTATAAAGTTCTCCCCCTTTATTTACACGAACCTTGCAAATTCCAGTTTTCCCTTCAGGAATAATGCAATGAAAGTGGCACAGATTGCATTGTACTTTTCCATCTGGAAGTTTTGTCCATAAAAGTGCCTTTTCCATTAAAGTTCACCTCTTAAATATTTATCGATGGAGGCAGCTGCTTTTCTTCCTGCTCCCATTGCTGTAATTACTGTTGCAGCTCCAGTTACTATATCCCCACCAGCAAATACTCCTCTTACTGATGTTTGCATATTTTCATCGACCTCTATAATTCCATGCCTTCCTGTTTTTAACCCTTGTGTGGTTGTTGCGATAATTGGATTTGGTGTGGTTCCTATTGCAACTATTACTTGATCAACATCCATTCTAAACTCTGATCCTTCGATTGGAATTGGTCTTCTCCTTCCTGATGCATCCTCTTCTCCAAGTTTCATCTTTATACATTCCATTTGTTTAACGAAGCCTCTGTCGTCACCTATATAGCGAATAGGGTTTGTAAGGAGCATGAATTCTATTCCTTCTTCTTCTGCATGAGCAATTTCCTCTTCTCTTGCAGGCATTTCTTTTTTGGATCTTCTATAAATGAGAAAGACATGCTCCGCTCCTAACCTTAATGCTGTTCTTGCTGCATCCATTGCCACATTCCCGCCGCCTATTACAGCAGTACGTCTTCCAATTTTTATGGGTGTATCGTAATCTGGAAATTTGTATGCCTTCATTAAATTCACCCTCGTTAGAAATTCATTTGCAGAATAAATTCCATCGAGATTTTCTCCTGGTATATGCATAAATCGAGGAAGACCTGCACCTACACCTATAAATACTGCCTCAAATCCATTTTCCATTAACTCTTCTATTGTAATTGTCCTTCCAACTAACACATCTGTTTCAAAGTGCACACCAAGTTTTTCAAAAAACTTTTTTTCTTCTTCTACGATCCATTTGGGAAGCCTGAATTCCGGTATCCCATAGGTAAGTACGCCGCCTGTTTTGTGAAACCCTTCAAAAATTGTTACATCATATCCCATTTTGGCAAGATCAGCTGCACATGAAAGCCCCGCAGGACCAGATCCTACAATTGCAACTTTCTTATTTTTAGGAGGAAGTTTTTCTGGAATTTTTAATTTTCCATTCTTTCGATTTTCCAATTCCCAGTCTGCAACATATCTTTCAAGCCTTCCTATAGAAACAGGATCTCCTATGTTTCCCATAATACAAACTGCTTGACATTGATCTTCTTGTGGGCAAACTCTACCGGTTATTGCAGGAAGTAAGTTTGATTGATGAATTATATCAATTGCTTCTTGAAGTTTTCCTTCTCTTATTTTTAAAATAAATGCTGGTATATTTATATGCACAGGACATCCGTCTACGCATGGATGAGTTGGACATTGAAGGCAACGTTGAGCCTCTAACATTGCCTCTTCTTTTGAATATCCAAGTGGTACTTCAAGAAAATTGTGTTTTCTTTTTTCTGGTGGTTGCTCCCTCATGGGGACACATTTTTTATTAATTCCCATAATATTTCACCTCTTCCTTCCATTTTTCAAAGGAGATTTTTTCTTCTTCCTTATATGTATTTAATCGTTTCATTAATTCATCGAAATTTACAAGGTGAGCATCAAAGTCTGGGCCATCAGAACAGGTGAATTTTGTTTCACCTCCGATTGTAACTCTACATGCTCCGCACATACCCATACCACATACCATAAGCGAATTTAAACTTACTATCGTTTTGATTTTATATTTTCTTGTAAGGTCGGCTACTGCTTTCATCATTATTGCAGGACCTATTGCAAATATCCTGTCTGGTTTTTCTCCGTTTTCAAGCAATTTGAGAAGAACATCTGTTACGAAACCTTTTTCACCGTAACTTCCATCATTTGTTGCAATGTAAAGTTGATTTGAAGCAGATTTCATTTTATCTTCCCAAAAAACGTAATCCTTTGAACGATATCCTATTATTGAAATAACATTATTTCCATTTTGTTTTAGTTTTCTTGATAGTGGATACACAGGTGCAATTCCAACTCCACCTCCAATACATATTACTTTCCCAAAGTGATCTATCTCGCTTGGATTTCCTAAAGGACCAAGGATATCTGCAATTTTTTCACCTGGATTTTTGGTGCCAAGGAGATGCGTGGTTTTTCCAATTTCTTGAAAAACCATTGATATTGTCCCTTCCTTTCTATTGAAATCTGCAATTGTGAGGGGTATTCTTTCACCTTTTTCATACACCCTTATTACGATGAATTGACCTGGTTCAGCCTTTTGTGCAATACGAGGTGCATTAACTTCCATAAAAAAAGTTTTTGGAGCAAGTTTCTCTTTTTTTAAAATTTCAAACATTGTTAATCCTCCTATTCAAGATAAATGATGCACTTTTATGAAATAAATGTAAAAAATTCGTTTTCACTCTTTCAGAAAGCGTTTCTAAATCTGTTTTTTTAAGCTCTGATGCTAATGCATACGCAAATTTTACGAATTCGGGATTGTTTCTTTTGCCTCTTACTGGAACAGGGGCAAGATATGGAGAATCTGTTTCAAATAGTATTCTATCTTCAGGAATAAATTTTAACGCTTCTCTTAGTTTTTCTTTCTTTTTAAATGTTACCATTCCTGAGAATGAAATATACATTCCCAGATCGAGCACCTTTTTTGCTTCTTCCTTCCCGTAGTCAAAGGAATGAAATACTCCATTGAAATAGCCGGATTCTTTGATGATTTTCCATGTATCTTCAAATGCGTCTCTTGAGTGCACAATAAATGGCAAATTGCATTCTTTTGCTATGTAGATCTGCTCTGCAAAGAATTTTTTTTGCTTTTCAAAACTTGTGATCTTTCTAAAATAATCAAGCCCTATTTCTCCTATTGCGATTGTTTTAGGATTCTTTGCGAGTTTGTATAAAATATTTTTTGCTTCCTGTGTGAATTCGTCTATATCATACGGATGAATCCCTACTGAGGCAAATAAAAAATCATACCCCGAAGAGAGCAAAACAGCCTCTTCGGAACTTTTAATGTTGTATCCTATGTTATTTATCGCTACAATTCCGCTTTTGTATGCTCTCTCTATTTCTTTTTTAAGATCTTCGCCATACTCTTCTTTTAGAAGATGTGCATGCGAATCTATATACATCAACTTATTTTGGAACCTTCCTTCACATCTCTATCAAGAGACAACAAAGAAAATTCCTCTTCGTTAGATGCAGCAAGTAGCATTCCCTGGGAAGTAATTCCCATAAGTTTCCTCGGCTTTAAATTTTTGATTATTATTATTTTCTTTCCAATGAGTTCCTCAGGGGAATAGTGTAGTGATATTCCGCCTACAATTGTTCGTTCTTCATCTCCTAAAGAGATTCTAAATTTGATTAATTTTTTTGATTTTGGTACTTTTTCCGCTGCTATGATCTTTGCCACTCTTAAATCGAGTTTTGCAAAGTCTTCATAGTCAATCAACGGCTTTTCACTTGTTTTTTCTTCTTTCTTGGATTCTATATCAATTTTCTCTTTGTCGATTCGGGGAAATATTGGAGGCAACTTTTCTACTTTACTTTCTACGGCGAGAAGGTTAAATGCTAATGATTTATCCTTATTTTTTAGAGATTTTAAAATCCTTTCGGTTACGAATGGCATAATGGGTGAGAGAAGAATTGAGATATGTCTGATACCTTCAAGCAAAGTGTACATCACTTCTGATAATGCCTTTTTATCGGTTTTTAGTTTCCAGGGCTCTTTTATTTGTATATAGTTGTTAAAATAATTTATTATATTCCAGACTGCTTCCAGTGCCTGGGAAAGGTTATATATGTCCATTTCTTTGAAATACTCAGATTCTTTTTCTGAAACAAACTTTTTTGCTTCCGGGTCAATTTCTCCTGCTGGAATGTGTCCGTTTAAATATTTGTAAAGCATTGATACTGTTCTGTTTAGCAAATTCCCAAAGTCGTTGGCAAGATCAGAATTATATCTTGCAATGAATGTTTCCATCTTGAAGTTTCCATCCTGGCCAAAAGTCACTTCTCTTGAAAGATAATATCTTAATACATCAACAGAGGTTTCTTTATCAATATTTGCAGTTTTTGAAAAGTTTTCTACGAATATGGAAGGATTAATTACATTTCCTTTAGATTTGGACATTTTTTCGCCTTCAAGATTCCAAAAACCGTGTGCGAAAATTGTTTTAGGAAGAGGTAAACCATAACTCATTAACATTGCTGGCCATATTATTCCGTGGAATCTTGTAATGTCTTTACCTATTAGATGCAGATCTGCAGGCCAGTATTTATTGAATTTTGCTTCATCGTGCAAAAAGCCTACAGAGGTTAAGTAATTCAGTAAAGCATCAAACCATACATAAATGGTGTGATCTTTATCAAATGGAACTGGTATGCCAAATTTAAAAGATTTTCTGGATACTGAAACGTCTTGTAAACCAGATTTGATTACGTTAATTACTTCATTGTATCTAAAATCTGGTTGCAAAAAATCTTTGTGTGTTTCATAGTATTCAAGAAGTGGTTTTTCATACTTGCTAAGTTTAAAAAAATAGTTTGGTTCTTTTATTTTTTTAACTGGACCACCACAAATTGGGCATTTACCATCTATTAGATCGGAGTCCTTTAAAAAAGTTGCATCTCTTACACAATACCATCCTTCGTATGAGCCAAGATATATATCACCTTTTTCGTAAAGTTTCTGGAAAAAATGACTTACAACTTCTATATGGTCTTTATCGCTTGTTCTTATAAACCTGTTGTACGATATGCCAAAATCGTTGAATATCTTCTTCCAAACACTACTTGCTTTATCAACAAATTCTTGGGGATCTATTCCTTCCTTCTTTGCTCTTTCCTCTATTTTTTGAGCATGTTCATCTGTTCCTGTCGAGAAGAAAACATCATATCCACGCAATCTTTTGTATCTTGCAATTACATCTGCAGCAATTGCTTCAGATACGGATCCGATATGGGGTTTATCATTTAAATAGTAAATTGCAGTAGTAATGTAAAATTTATCCTTCATAGCCCACTCCTCTTAATTTTTATAAATTATTTAACTTTTGAATTGTGTTTGATATTGCAAATTTCACTAAACCTATGTTGCCGCTTCCTGTCATAAAAACAGAGAGGATATTTCCATTTTTAAGCCTTGAAATTATTACTCTCCCGGTTGAGCCGTTGATAATTGTATCTACGAATTTGCCCATCCCTGTGTTTGAAAGCAATTCGTCGAAATATCCGGCAAATGCACCAGATAGCCCTGCCATTGTTACCGGAGATGCGTCAAGGCTGGAACTACTGTATAGCAGATTTCCTTCCTTATCTGCAAGTATTACGGAGAGTACTCCTGATGTGTTTTTAAGTTTTTCTAATATTTCATTCATTGCTCGATCATCGTCCTTATTTGAATTGCTGCATGTTTTGCTTCTAATCGGGCTCTCCCTATATTTACCGGGGTGTGCATAATAATTGCAAGGAAATACTCGTTATTTATTTTAATTATAAGTGTTCCAAATCTATCTGTGTCAAAAAACAAATCAACAAAATCACCCATGTTCAGAGTTTTTACAACTCTTTGTGTGGTGTTAAAAACACTTGCAATTTCTGCACTACTTTCGGATCTTTCAAAATTTTCCTCAGAAATTACGGAAACTGGCAACCCATCCTTTCCGACAATGCCCACAAATACTGTGCCTTCTAAACTTTTTGAAATAGTTTTAATAATTTCTTCAAATCCTTCTCCCATATCGGCCTCCTTTCGAAAAATATTATAACAGACATTTTTTTTAAAACAATATTTTGTTTTTGTAATTTAAATAATTGTCAATGTTTGTAAGTCTTGTTTTCCAAAACGAATTTTACCATTAATTATAAGGGTCTTGATTTTTTTATACTTATGTATATAATTTATATAAGTGATAAAAGATGATACCTAAGAAGAAAAAGATCTGTGCGAAGTTTGGATTTAAAATGAATAGTATTATATATGCGGTATTTCTTACCTCCCTTGCAAAGGAACCGCTTTACGGATATTTACTTGTTGAAAAATTAAAAGAGTATGGCATAGAGAGCAGTTTAGTGCCCTACGGTGCCGCTTATAGAATATTGAGGAGTATGGAAGAGAACGGTCTTGTTATATCAAGATGGGAAACTTCTGGAAATGGTCCAGCTAAAAGAATTTATAAGATAACTGATGAAGGTTTTATGTTTCTGAGAAAATGGTTAATATCTGCCAGAAAAAATTTTGAGATCATTGAAAAAATCTTAAATAAAATAGAGGAGGTATTAGGTAATGAAGATAAGTAATGAATGGCATGGCATTCCGAGAGAAAAAATCCCCTGGTATCCTACTGTTGACAAAGACAAATGTATTGGGTGTGGGCTTTGTTTTGTTACGTGTGGCAGAAACGTTTATGTAATGGAAGGCAAAAAGGCAAAGGTGGAGAATCCGTACAACTGTCTTGTTGGGTGCACAACATGTGCTACTATTTGCCCGGTAGGTGCAATTTCCTTTCCCGATAAGTCGCTTGTTCATAAAATCGAAAAGGAATATGCAATACTTCGTTACGTTCAAGAAGAAAAGAAAAAGAAGGGTGCAAAAATTGAGTTGAGTAAAGCGAGAGTAGCTGCTGAGCGTTTGATTAGCCGGTCAACACATCAGGCTAATTTCACGATTGCTGGACATATTCTTGAAAAGGATATTCCTAAAAAACTTGTGGAAATTGTTTCTCAATGCAATTGTGATATAGTAAATTTCAAGCTGGAAACTCCTTCTTTAAAGGTTTGTTTTGACGAAAAAGCTCCATCAAGTGCTACATTTACTCTTGTTTCTCAAAAGTTTGAGGACATTTCAAAATGTATAGATAAAGTTGATAAATTGCTAAAAGATAATAATGTAGTTATTGTAGAACACAGTAAAATATCATAGGAGGTGTTGAGTATGAGAATTTGTTTTACTTCGGATCAAAAAAATGGCTTAAACAGTGTTATGAGTTATCATTTTGGTCATTGTCCGTATTTTATTATCGTTGATGTTGATGAAAACGGTAACATTTCTAATGTTGAATCGATACCAAATCCCCTTGCAGACGAGCATAATCCGGGTGAACTTCCGTCATTTATGGCATCCAGGCATGTAGATGTGATTATTACTGGAGGAATGGGTCCTAAAGCCCAACAGTATTTTGTTGATTATGGAATAAAGCCTGTTATTGGGGCATATGGAAAGGTCAAAGATGTGCTTGAAGAGTATTTACAGAAAAGGGTGAGGTATATAGACAACGTAAGTAGCGAGAGTGAAAGTTCTTCTAAGGCGAAAAACTCAAAAGAGAATGAAGAAACGGAAAGACTTAAAAAAGAAATTGCATTTTTAAGAGAAGAAATTGCTGATTTAAAATCTCTGATTAAAAAAATTGAAGACAATCTTAAATAGCTATGAAGAATATTGTAAGCTCGTTAATTTTGTATACAGTAATTGTAGTTTTAAGTTATTATTATGCCTTCAGGAAAGATAAAAGTAAGGCGAAAAAGAGTTTATCTAAGGGCTGGAAACAATTTTTAGATAGACTTCCGCTACTATTTGCAATATTTCTTTTAATAGGTTTGTTCGATGTATTTGTCCCAAAGGAAGTCGTAGTGAAATTTATTGGGGCTGGACGGGGTATAGTCTCTATCTTTAGTGCTGCTGTACTTGGATCTGTCATTATGGGCCCCGTATCTTCCGCTTACCCTTTAGGCGGTGTTCTTCTTAAAAAGGGCGCAACTGTTGCAACAACTGCGGTATTTCTTAATGCATGGGTAATGGTAGGTGTCGTTACTTTTCCATTCGAAGTTTCCGTGTTTGGTAAGAAATTTGCTCTCACGAGGAATGTTCTTGCATTCATAGGTGCTATAGTTGTGGGTGTTTTAACTGGCTTTATTTTAACAGGGAGGTTTCTATGAAGTTTGTGAAAAAATACTTTTTTGAGATATTGATCGTTCTATTGTATATCGCATTAATGGTTTTATACCCGGTTAAAACAATTTCAGCACTTAAAGAAGGAATAATGTTATTCTTAAAGATGCTGCCTTTGTTTATTTGTGTTACTTTATTTTCTGCTTTTCTTGCAATGTTTGTGTCGAAAGATGTTATTCGAAAGTATATGGGTGAAGAATCTGGTCTTAAGGGTATTGTTTTTGGAGCTCTTTTTGGAACAATAATTGTTGGACCGCTCTGGGTTTTGTTTCCAATGTTTCAGACTTTTCTTGAAAAAGGTGCAGGTATTGCGATTATAGGTGCTATGATTGGAGCATTTGCAATTAAAACTCCATGGCTTCCTTATGCTGCTGGTTTTTTGGGTTGGCCGTTTGTCTTAGTTTCTTTTGGTTTAATTCTCGTTTATTCTGTAATTGAAGGAATTTTGATGGAAAAAATATTGAAATAATTCAGTTCATTGATAAAATTCTTTTATGAAGAAAAATATAATAGTGATTTTTTTGCTGTTTATTTTTATTGTGGGTATTTTTAATGGATGTTATAAAACTTCCCTCATCAAATATAATGTGTTTAG
Source organism: uncultured Caldisericales bacterium (assembly GCA_964465465.1). GTDB lineage: Bacteria > Caldisericota > Caldisericia > Caldisericales > Caldisericaceae > AUK232. The sequence goes on along the minus strand of CAYXJW010000042.1, from coordinate 26,048 downwards.
TAAAAATGGAGTTACACATTTTGGAAATGGCTATTTATACTGGGATGACGGCGTTCCTTTTTTAAGTGTAGAAGGAACGCCGTATGAGATGGGGTTACAGTATGGAGTTCTTTTAAAAAAACAATTAAACAAAGTTTATTCCCAACTTGATCATCTTGAGAAATCTATTTTTAGAAATCTTCCAGTTTATTTGAGACCTCTTATAGGAATCTTTATCTCGGTCAAACTTATTTTTATAAAACATTCTTTGTCTGCTGAATTCAAAGACGAATTAAGAGGTATATCAGATGGATCTGGTGTATCTTACGAAAAACTTTTGCTTATTTCCATGCTTCCGGAAATTTTTAACTTTTCTTGTACTTCTTTTGTAAAAATTGTAAAAGGGCATTTAATACATGGGAGAAATTTTGATTATTATTTTCCTATGATTGGGAAAAACCCCCTGGTTATAAGGTATAATCCAACTAACAGTGTTTCTTATACTCTTATAGGTTGTGTTGGATATACGGGTGCTTATACTGGAATGAATGATTATGGTATAACAATTACCGTGGATGCATCACCTATTGCGCATTCTAATGTAAAATTTGCTTTGCCGGTTACTTATCAAGTAAGAAGAGTTCTTGAAAATGCAAAAAGCATGAGCGATGTGGAAAAATTGTTTAAGGGATACCGTTCTGTCAAGGGATGGATGGTTATTGTAGGAGATTCGAGTGGTAAATCTGCTTCTGTGTTTAATATAGCAGGAGATAAAGTTTCTGAAACAAAGATGAACAACAATGAAATTTTCGTAACGAATACATTTATAGACGATAAGTTTGCCCATAAGTATATGGCTCTCAGTGATGCAGAGAGTGCAAGTTCGGTATGTAGATACGAAAGGATATCTGCTTTAATAGGAAATATTGACTCTGTGAAAAGTGCTTTAAATGCACTTTCAGACTTTCAGTTTTATAATTATGAAAATGTACTTGGTGCCGGAGATGTAACTGTTAACAACGAAGGTACCTTGCAAACTGTTGTAATGGATCCTGTAAATAATAGCATATACTTTTCTTCTTCTTCTGAAGGTATGTATTCAGGTTTTGATAAGGTTATAAAAGTGGATTCTACATTTAAAAACTATCCGATAGTTTACAAAAAGCCTGACCCTATTCTTGAAAGAAAAGAATTTATACAATTTGCTGAATGGTTTAGAAAGGCGGAGGTGTATTATCTTGAGGGCAATTATAAAGAGGCATTTAACCTCGTAAAGGATATTGAAAAGCCAAATTTAATGCAACTTGAAGGTGAGGAGAATGTTGCAGAAAAGATAGGCTGTCTCAAAAAAGATATTACTCTTATAAAAAAAGCTGATTATTTAATTGATAAATATCCAGAATACATTTTGCCTTACATTGTAAAAGCAAAAGTTCTTTTTGCAAATAAACGTTACAAAGACACCATAACAACATGCAATCTTGCTCTTAAGACTCGTATAAAACCGTTGTTTTATGAGACAGAAGTATATTATCTACTCGCACGTTCTTATGAAAAGATAGGTAATATAGCAGACGCAAAGCAATTTGCTAATCTGTGCGTAAAAATTATAAATAATTACGCAAAAGGAAAGAAAGAATTAAGAATGCTTACAGAAATAAACAAAATTTTGCAGGAATGATTTTTATTTTTGTTTCTCTTTATTGGTCTTTTTTCTAAAATATCTGTCTTCCTCTTCGAGTTCTTTTAACCAATCTTCAACTTTCCATTTTAAAACAGTTTCTGTAACTGTAGCAAATATTGTGTGAGGTAAGTTTTTGTTTTCTTTATAACATCTCAAAAGTTCCTTAATTTCTTCGTCAGTAAATCCACTTAATAAAATTGCTTTTGGCGTTTTATTTTCCATTGTTTCTCCTTAAATAATATTCGGTGGGGCAAAAGTAACTTCCCCGCCGAATATTATAGTTCAAATCTTACTTTAAACCAAGTTCTTTAAGTTTTTCTTCTGTTGGTACTCCGTTCTCGTCCCAGCCTCTAAGTTTATAGTACTCAGGGAGCATTACATCTAAGTGAACAATTTGCCCTTTAGATGGACCGTCAGGCATAGGTTCTTTTAAGAATCTTGGCGGTAATGTGTCGTCTTCTTTTGTTAATCCAGCTTTTAGGTTCCATAATCTTTCGAGATTCCAGATTCTCTCTCCTGCTTTAAGTGCTTCTTCTGCTGAATATTCAACGCCCGTTACGGCAGATAGGAGTGCGGCATAATCTTCTGCGCCAAGAGCAAATGAACTGAATAGACACAATCCTTCTGAGTCAATTACTGCTGTGAGATCCTGGAAAGTTTTTACCCATTGTGGTTTTCCTTCTGTTGTAAATGGGTCAATTTTTTGAGGTGAACCAAGAATTTCAGGCGAAATCATGTATCCTCTTACATGGCATCCTCCTCTATTGGATGTTGCATATTCGAGCGCATGTCCCTGGGCTCCTCTTGGATCATATGCTGGTATATCTTGTTTTTTAACGCTCATTGAAAGTTCGGGGTGACCGTGGGCTTTTGCAAATTCGTAAGAACCTTCTGCAAGTTTATCTCCAATTCCCTTTCTGTAAGCAATTGCTTCAGGATAATATAGGATTGCTTCCGTGTTTCCGAATTTAAGTTCAGGTGCATCTCCAAGTTCTTCTTTTTTCAGATATCCTTTTTCATATAGTTCCATTGCACATGCGATTGTTGCCCCTGTTGAGATTGTGTCAAGCCCTAACTTATTGCAGGCATTGTTTGCTTTGATTACTGCTACAAGATCATCAATTCCACAATCTGCACTGAATGCCCAACTTGTTTCATATTCAGGACCTTCTCCTTCTTCTCCGTCCGGGAGCTTTGTTACTCTGCCACATCCTATTGGACATCCGAAGCACGGTTTATTTCTCACGAGATATGTTTCTTTTAGTTTTTCTCCAGATACGTTATCCACTCCTTCAAAAACGCCAGTTTGGAAGTTTCTTGTTGGGTATAGTCCATGTTCATCTATAATGTGGTTAAGCACCATTGTGCCATATGTTGGCAAACCTTGAGAAGTAACTCCGTTGGCTTTTATTTTATCCATTGTGATTTTTAGTACTTCTTTAAATTTGTCAGGGTTTGCGATTTCAGGGCGTTTATGTCCTCTTGCTGCCACTGCCTTCAATTTCTTTGAGCCCATTACTGCACCAACTCCGGTTCTTCCTGCTGCTCTTGCCTTTTCGTTTATAATTGCAGAGAACTTTACAAGATTTTCACCGGCAGGCCCAATACATGCCACTTTAATTTGTTTATCTCCACCAAGTTCTTCTATGATTTTGTCCGTTGTTTCATATGTATCTTTTCCCCATAGATGTGATGCATCTCTGATTTCCACTTTGTCTTCTGTTATCCATAGATAAACAGGCTTTTCTGCTTTACCTTCAACGATGAGAATGTCATACCCTGCTTTTTTAAGTTCTGGACCCCAAAATCCTCCAGAGTTTGAACCAGCAATTACTCCATTCAGCGGGCTTTTTGTTACTACATCATACCTTCCTCCTGTGGGAGCGGCTGTAAGTGTTAAAGGACCAGTTGCAAAGATGAGTTTGTTCTCCTCTCCTAATGGATCAGCATTTGGGTCAACTTCGTCGTAAAGGATTTTAGCAGCATACCCTCTCGCTCCAATGAACTTCTTTGCCACCTCTTCGTTAATTGGTTCTTCGCTGATTTTTCCTGTGGAAAGATTCACCCTGAGAATCTTTCCCATGTAACCTCCTAACATTATTCACCTCCTTGTTTTTTTAGCTCCTTAAATTAAAAAAGGAGCCTATTAATATAGGCTCCTTTGCAAACACGGCAGGCTTACCAGTTGCCTGATAAACCCTTACGTCCATAACCACCACGTGGGCGAGTATGGATCGGAGCATATAAATTATATATCTGAATTTTTAAAAATGCAAACTTTAATCTTTTTGTGAGTGAATTAGTACATATCGCAATATTGGTACACCAACGAGTTCAAAGAATATTACTCCAGACATTGCTGTTGAGAATATTGTGCTGCCATATTCAGGAATTGCAGCCTTTGCAAGTATTGCAAGAAAAATGCTTATTTCCGATTGTGGGAGTAATGCCCAGCCAATTTTGGAAGATATATTTTTTTTCGTGAAAATCCTGCTTATATAACTTCCCCCGACTTTCCCTATGCTTCTTAATGTGATAAATCCTATTCCAAAAATGCCAGATGCAAAAAGTAATTTAAAAGAAAGAGCGGATCCATTTACTATCAAGAATAGGATGAACAATGGTGCATCCATCTGGCTGAGAACTGCGGACATTGCATTCTGTTTATCTGTAAGGTTTGTATAGACTATTCCGGTAAGAAGTAAAAGAAATATCATATGGATTTTTAACATTAGCCCTATACCGATTGAGACGAATATCATCCCAAGTGTAATTGCAAAGAGAGAACGCAATTTATGGAATTCCTTGCTTATGAGGGTAAAAATTATTCCTAAAGCAAATGCAATTACTACGGACAAAATGATTTCTCTAACAAGCGAAACAGTTGGAAACTTATGCATGTTTTGAGTGCCAGAGATGATGAGACTTTCCACAAAAGGAATTGTTGCAATGAATATGAGTTCGGTGAGTAAGTCATCAAGGGTTACAATGCCTCTTAAATATTTTGCAAGTTTGTTTCTTGAATTTGTTTCTCTCAAAATTAGTATAACAACATCAGGAGCAGTTGCTATTCCAATAGAGGAGATAACCAGAGCTACTGGTGTTGTTGCATGCAATAAGAATTTAAATCCAGTAAACAGTACGAGATAAGTAAAGGATCCTTGAACGAGTGTAATTATGAAAATTTCTCTTTCTATTTCAAGAAGATTACGTATTTTAAACTCCATTCCCATTTCAAAGGAGATCACAGCAAGTGCAAGTTCATCAACATAAATTGCTATTTTTGAAAAGTATGGGTTTAGGTTTGACGAGAGAAACGGAATGTTACCGAGCAAAAAACCTATTATAATATAACCTGTGATTACCGGAAGACGCAATTTGCGGAAAAATCTTCCTGAATAAATTGCAATTATTAGTAAAAGACCTGTAAATAAAAATAGGTTCATAATAAATGATAGCAAAAAACAATATTTACAAAAACGTTTCTAATGTTATAATTTTCAAAAACGATAAGGAGATGGTATATGATAAGAGAGTTGAAAACTAATTTAGAAAAAGTTATTATTGGACGTCCCAATGTGATTGATAAAATTATTGTTGGTGCTCTTTCCGGTGGCCATATTTTACTTGAAGATGTTCCCGGTACTGGAAAAACAACACTTGCAAAGGCTCTTGCAATCTCTTTTTCCGGTGATTTTAAACGAATTCAGTTTACTCCAGATCTACTCCCATCCGATATAACAGGAGTAACTGTTTATGATATTAAAACGGAACAATTTAAAGTAAGATTTGGACCGGTTTTTTCCAATTTTTTACTTGCAGATGAAATTAACAGGGGTACACCGAAAACACAATCTGCTCTTCTGGAGGCAATGTCCGAACAGAAGGTAACTATTGACGGTGTGAGTTATAAAATTGAAGATCCATTTATGGTAATTGCAACGGAAAATCCTATAGAATTTGAAGGAACTTTTCCATTACCTGAGGCTCAACTTGACAGATTTATAATGAAATTTTCGGTGGGATACCCTGATAGAGAAATGGAGAAAGAGATACTAATTAAGAAAAAAGAAGTTTTTCCAATAGACGAGTTGAAACCTGTCAGTAGTACTAAAGAACTTGTAGAATTAAGAAAAAAAGTAAAAAAGGTTTTTGTTCATCCTGAAATAGCGGGTTATATAGTTGATATAATAAGAGCAACTCGTTCTCATCGGGAACTTTATTTAGGTGCAAGTCCGCGCGCCTCTTTGTTTCTTATGAGAGTTGCACAAGCATGGGCATTTTACTCTGGAAGAGATTTTGTTTTGCCTGACGATGTAAAGAGATCTGTGAATGATGTTTTGAATCATAGGCTTATTTTAAGGGCAGATGCTAAGTTGCGAGGCGTAAAAACAGAAGATGTGTTGAATGATGTTGTGAAGAGTGTAAATGTCCCTGTAATTGATTCCTATTCGAAAGAAGGCGTATAGATCTTGACGAAGGAAGCAAGAATTTTGCTTGCGTTTTTAATTGTATTATCTCTTATTTTTGGAAGTTTCTTTTATATCATTACGTTAATTGCAATTATTTATTTTCTGCTTTATGGAATTTCCATACAAAGAGGAAGTGCTTTGCTTAAAACTGATGTAAACGCCCATACAATAAGGCAGCATGATTATATTACATTTTTTTATCACTTAACTTTTAATTTTCTGCTCCCGGTGGTTTGTTATATAGAACTTGAAAGTCCGTACTACTTTGTTGCTGCTGAGGGAGAAAGGGAAAGAACAGTATTTGCCCGTTTGAGCGATATAAAGGGTACGGTGAGGTATGTAGGGAATCGTAGAGGTGTTTATGAAATAGGCAAGTTTGTTTTGCATATAAGCGATCCCCTTGGTTTTTTTAAAAGAAAAATCAATGTTTCAAATGAAAAAAAGATATATGTGTTCCCATTTATTGTGTCTTTTCAAAAACTTAATGTATATCTTTCTGAACCTTTGAGCGGGATAAAAGCAAAATACCAGATTAATTCCGACTACACATCGATTGCTGGAGTTCGTGATTATGTACAAGGAGATCCTTTATCGATGATTCATTGGAAACAAACTGCACATAGAAATAAACTAACTGTTAAAGAGTTAGATTTTACGGCCTCAAAGAGAATTTATATAATTTTAAACCTCTACCGAAAGAATTTGCAGTTTCAAGATTCTGCTACTGCAATTGCTGCGTCAATTGCAAATTATGCTATTCATCATCATTTACCGGTAGGATTAATAGTAAATGGGAATTCCGAAATGGATTTGCCCCAAAATGATAGTGGATATCATCTAATGAAACTATTTAAAATGCTTGCTTTTGCAAGTGATAAAGACGCGAAAAGTACGGTAGAATTTCTTAAAATTCTACCTTCTAAGTTACCATTTGGAGTTGAATTGTTTTATATTGATAAGGATATTTCTGAGGAGGTTATGCTCTCACTCATGAGGATAAAGCCATTTGTTTCACGGCTTAACATTGTACTTTTGCCTGATAATACATTTGTACTACCTCATGAAAAACCTCCAAGATACTATTTCAAAGAGGCATATTATCTTACAGTACTGGGACACTCAAAGGAAGCACTTGCTAAAGAAGGGATATATGTGTATCCAATTCTTGGTAAGGATTATGCAAATAAACTGGAGAAGGTGTAAGTATGATTGAAAATTTAATGTATTTTGTTATAACAGTCCAGATTTATTTTTTAACGAATCACATTCTGCATATTGCTGTAACAGTTCAATCGTTCGTTAAATATTTGTGGTTGTTTTCAATTGGTATAGCGGCTTTTTTCTGGTTGATACTTTATGCAATGAAGCCTGGAAAATTTGCCGCTCTTATTTTTTCATTTGTTTTTGGCTTTGCCCTGTTTGGAGTTAATTACCGATATGATTTTCTTATATTTATATCGTTATATCTTTATTTGCTTGGAAAATTAGAAAAGAAAAATCTTCTTACTAAAAAACTTGCTATTCTTTTGTCTCCACTTGTTTTGTTTGGTTTAGTACCGTTTCATATTAAAGGAATCTTTGAAAGTTTAATTCAGCATAAGATACATTCAGTTTTATATTCTACTGCACTGAATACTTCCTCTAATGGTAAAGTATCAGTGAACAGATATGTGATATCTGGAGGTGGAATAACCACAATGCACAGGATACATGTGCTATCCAATACTTTATTTAAAAATTCAATTGCATTTCAGGGAATAATTATTTCCCTTGCGTCAATTTTCTTGCTCGCAATTTTGCTTCTTTTCCTTGCAAAGTTTTACTTGGTTTCTAAAAACAAAAGAGCCTTCTCAACTATTATGTTTTTAGGAATCTCGATACTTACTGGTGTTATAGCGATTATTACGTTTCTTTTTTTTAATATTGTAAAACTTTATAACTTTACTGCAACTACTGTAAACCACGTCGCTGCATCTGGAAGTAAAGTTTCACCAAATTCGTATCCTGATATCAGGGTGATTGTAAACCGTATCGTTGGAAGTTTACAGTTTTCTAATCAAGCGGGAAGTATTTTTCGTTCAGCTGGTTTTATGACAGCTATTTTGGGAATTATACTTGGTTTTGCTATTGTTTACGCTATTTTGAATATTCTCTTTATAAACAATAAGGAAGGTACCTTGTTTAGTAAAAAAGAGAGTAAAGAATTCACAAATAAAATAAAGAAAAAAGGAATTGAGCGTTCCCTTGCAGAATTTACGGATCCTGAAGAATATATTAAATTTCTCTATTTTTCTGCCCTATATCTTTTAAAGGAAAAGGGTTATTACATTGAGAAATTTGAAACTCCAAACGAATTCTTAAATAAATTGTCACGTTTACTTGAAAAGCCAATTGAGAATTTTGATAAACTTACCTTAACATTTAATAAGATTAAATATGGCAAGCCCGGGAGTTTAAATAATATTGAAGAGTTTAAGGAAGCAATAAAGCCGGATATTTTGCTAAATAACATTCGAAGTTTACCTAAAAGGAAAGATAACTTACATTCAGCGAATTCAAGCCTGAATGTTGATTAGATTTTGAAAAGATTATTTTGCAAGTGGAAATTCTATCTTGAATTCAGTGCCTTTTCCTAACTCTGAGTTTACTGTAATTTTCCCATTCATTGCCTCGGTGAGTTCCTTTACTATGGTTAGTCCCACTCCCAACCCTCCTTTTGTTTTTGGACGGGATTTCTCGCCTCTGAAAAACCTATCAAATATCTTCGTTAAGTCTTCTTTTTTTATCCCCTTTCCTGTGTCTTTTACTGAAATGTATGCTTTATTTTTATCCCTGTAAACTGAAACGGTAATACCGCCTTTTTCTGTAAATTTTATTGCGTTACTTAAAAGATTAATTACAATTTCTTTTATTCTCTTTTCATCTGCAATAATAAGAACGTTGGATTGAATATAAGTATGAATGTATAGATTTTTTGATTTTGCGTCTATTTTCATAAGTTCAGTAACCGGTAATACTGCTTCTCCAAGATTAATTTTTTCAGGGTGAATTTCGTATTTTTTACTGTCAATTGTGGACAAAATGCTTAATTCTTCTAACATGCTCTCCATTCTATCCACTTCAGATTTTATAACCTGGATTGCTTTTTGTTTTTGATCCTGTGAAAATTCTGGATCCATTACCATTTCAATGTATCCTTTCAAACTTGTGAGTGGGGTCCTTAGGTCGTGTGAAACATTTTGAACAAGAGATTTTCTCATGTTTTCTATTTCTGTGAGATGTTCAGCCATTTTATTCAGTGTGGATTGCAAATGTCCTATTTCATCATCACTTGTTATTTTAATTCTTGCATTGTAATCGCCGTGCGTGATTTTGCTTGCAAATTTTTCCATTTCTTTCAATGGAGTTGTGATAAAACGCGAAATAATTAGTGCAAGTAAAGTTCCGATGATAACCGAAACAACCCCTGCCCATATGAGTGATGTTCTAACTGCATGAAGAAACATTCTTCCTTGTGGTGTTAGAAATATAAAATATCCTTTTCCAAATTGATTTAGAATGATTTCGGAAAATCGTTTTCCTACATACATATTTACGAAAAACAGTGCAAAGAATATAACGATTATTATGAGAAGAAGATAACTTAAAACAAGTTTTGTTTTAAATTCCATTATAGTTTAAGCCTATATCCAGCTCCATAAACGGATTCTATATACTTAGGGTTTTTAGGGTTGTCTCCAAGTTTTTTCCTGATGTTCTTAATATAAACGTCTATTGTTCTATCAAAAACTACATCATCATATTCAGTATATATTTCATCCATAATGTTTTCTCTACTAAAAACTACACCCGGCTTCTTTACCATGGCAAAAATTATTTTGAATTCTTTTGCAGTAAGTGGAATTTCCTTTCCATTTTGAAAAACTTTCATTTCTTTTGGATGAATTTCTAAGTCTTTAAATTTAATTATCTGCTCTTCTGGATATGTGCGTTTTATTAAGTTGTTTACTCTCAGGACAAGTTCTTTAGGACTAAAGGGTTTTGTTACGTAATCATCTGCGCCTACTTCAAGGCCTTTAATTCTATCTTCTTCTTCGGCTTTTGCTGTTAGAATCAATATTGGTACGTTAGATTTTTTTCTTATCTCCTGAGCAACTTTTATCCCGTCTGTTAGGGGAATCATTAAATCAAGTATAATTAGGTGAGGTTTTTCTCTCTCAAACATAGAGAGTGCTTGCTGTCCATCTTCTGCTTCAATAACCTCAAATTTTTCCTTTTCTAAATAAATTCTTAGAAGTTCTCTAATATTTTCATCATCTTCTACAATGAGGATTTTTCTCATAGCAAAGATATTATAACACAAAATATGAATAAAATTTGAACGCTTCTTTTAAATATTTTTCAGATTTTCATAATGTTGACGAAATATTTGTTTATGCTATTATTTATTAGAAAAAATTACGAAATAATTATACGAGTAAGGAGGAAATATGATTTCGGCAAATGATTTGAGAGCAGGTGTTACATTTGAAATGGACGGAGATTTATATGTTGTTATTTCCTTTCAGCATATAAAACCGGGGAAAGGGTCTCCTTTTGTTAGACTTAAAATAAAGAATCTCGATACAGGCAACGTACTCGAAAAAACATTTAGACCGGAAGAGAAATTTAAGAAAGCATTTCTCGAAAGAAAACTGATGCAGTATCTATACAGAGAAGGCGAAAATTTTGTATTTATGGATATGGAGACTTACGACCAGGTGTATTTGTCTGAAAAAGAGGTAGGAGATGCAGTTAACTATCTTAAAGATAATCTTGAATTGAAAATTGTATTTCATAAGAATAGGCCTGTCTCTGTTGAACTTCCGACTTTTGTGGAACTCAAAGTAACACATACAGAGCCGGGCGTTAAGGGTGATACGGCGACCACTGCAATGAAACCTGCTATTTTAGAAACAGGTTATAAGGTTAACGTTCCATTATTTATTAATGAAGGAGATATTATAAAGGTTGATACTCGCACTGGTGAATATCTCGAAAGGGTTAGCAAATGAGTAAAATAGTAATCACTGATGAAGCAATTGAATCAATAATTTTAAATGCAACTCTCAGCGTTGACGGAGTCTGGGACACGTGGCGAGGTATAGAAGAATACATTCCGTATATTAACAAGGATAAAACTCATCCCCATGGTATAGATTTTCTAATCAGGAATAACGTTCTTAGTGTTAATGTGTTTGTTGCTGTGAAGTATGGATATGATTTGAGGAAGGTAGGAGCCGAAATACAAAAAAATATAAAACTACAATTAGAAAATATGACTCCCTTCAAAGTAGCTAACGTGAATGTTATAATTGAAGATATAAAGTATGAGTAGTATCAGAAGCCAGGCGAGGGAACTTGCATTTAAAATTTTTTTTGCAATGGATATGGGAAAAAATCCGTTGCCTGATGTGGCGACGAATTTTTCCTATGAATCTCCTGTTGCTATGGATTATGCTTTAAAGTTGGTGAAAGGTGTAGTTGAGCACCTTCAAGAAATAGACGAAAAAATTGTTTCTTTGTTAGAGAATTGGGATTTTTCAAGGCTTGCCGTTCCAGATAAAGAGATTTTACGGCTTGCAATATATGAAATTGACTATTTGAGTGATGGTGAAGCGGGTCCAATTGTATATGATGCTGTAGAGATTGCAAAAAAGTATGGTACTGAGAATTCTGGCGAATTTGTTAACGGTATACTTCGTTCCTATTTGAGGAGGAAGCAAAATGCCGCGCAGGAGGCTTGAAGCGAGAGTTTACGGTTTTGTTCAAGGTGTTGGATTTCGGTATTTTGTCAGGAAAAATGCTTTGAGATTAAAACTTGAAGGGTATGCTAAGAATCTTCCAGATGGATCAGTTGAAGTTGTTGCAGAAGGCGAAGAGGCAAACTTAAAAGAATTAGTAGATCTGTTAAAGAGAGGTAATTCTTATTCTAATGTTGAAAGGGTAGTTTTTTCTTTCAAGGATCCCAAAAATGATATGGTAGGCTTTGAGACTTATTAGGAGGTGAGAGGGGTGAATATAGAAGAGTATCTTGCAGATAAAAAGAAGTTGTTTGATGCTGCACTTGAATCAATAATAGAACCTCTTAAAGAGCATTCTGTTTTATATGCTGCTATGTCATACAGTCTTCTTTCTGGAGGAAAAAGAATCAGGCCCATATTGATGCTTACCACATACAGTGCGATTACAAATAGTGAGAGTGAAATTGTGCCTTTCGGGTGCGCTTTAGAAATGATACATACCTATTCACTGATCCACGATGATCTTCCAATAATGGACAATAGTGACTTAAGAAGAGGCAAACCTACGTGTCATAAAGTTTACGGAGATGATATGGCATTGCTTGCAGGTGATGCACTTATTTCATTTGCATTTGAGGTAATTTCTGATCCCTCAAATATTAAAAATTTCTCTCCCGAACAAATTCTAAACGTTGTTTATGATTTTGGAGTTTACACAGGTATTAAGGGACTTGTGGGTGGGCAGGTAATGGATATTGTTACGAGCGGTATGGAGTCGATAGACAAAGACACAATTCTTTATATTGAAAAGAAAAAAACCGCTTCACTCATTACATTAGCCGTGCGAACTGGTGCTATTTTAGGAAATGCTCCAGAAGACGAAATTGCTGCTGTTAGCAATTTTGGGTTGAATCTTGGAATAAGTTATCAAATTGTTGACGATATTTTAGATGCAGTTTCCAGTCCAGAAGTTTTAGGAAAAGATACAGGGCAGGATAAAAAGAATAGAAAAGCAACATTTGTATCCCTTTATGGTATAGAGGCAGCAAGGAAAATGGCAGAGGAATATGTGCAGAAGGCGATTGATTATTTAATTCCATTTGGTGAGAAGTACAGTCTTCTTTCCGAGATTGCAAGATTTTCCTTGAAGAGGATAAGGTGAAGAAATTTCAAATTCTTAATAGGATAAATAGCCCTGATGATATAAAAAAACTTTCTATAGAAGAATTAAAAGAATTATCAAACGAGATAAGAGAACTTATTATCCAAACTGTTTCTAAAACCGGAGGCCATCTTGCTTCAAATTTAGGTGCTGTTGAACTTACCCTTGCTCTTCATAGAGTTTTTGACTTTTCTAAAGATAGGTTAATTTTTGATGTAAGCCATCAGGTTTATACGCATAAAATAATTACCGGAAGAAAAGAAAAATTTCATACACTTAGGCAATATGAAGGTATTAGTGGATATGCAAATCCCATGGAGAGTAAGTACGATGCATTTGTTGCGGGACATGCTGCAACTTCACTTGCACTTGCAACTGGCTTTGTGGAAGCAAGGAAAGTCAAGAAAGAAGACTACGAAGTTGTTGTAGTGATAGGAGATGGGGCATTTACTGCAGGTGAGTCATTTGAAGGATTAAATAATTTAGGTAGATTAAACGAAAAGGTAATTATTATTCTCAACGATAATGAGATGTCGATATCCAAAAATGTGGGAGCACTTTCACAATATTTTGCGCGGATAAGAACCTCTTCTTTTTACCAGCGTTTAAAGGCGAGGCTTCCAAAAACAACTGTTGGGAGAAGACTTAAACTTGCCATAAAGGATTTGATTTTACCTGTCGTTTTCTTTGAGGAATTCGGTTTTACTTATCTTGGACCTGTTGATGGGCATGATCTTCGGTCTCTTATTGGAATGCTGACGAGAAGCAAATATATGAATTCTCCAGTGATTATTCATGTGATAACAAAGAAAGGCAAAGGTTATAAATATGCTGAAGAAAACCCAACTAATTTTCACAGTGCGCATCCGTTTGATATTGAATCTGGACAATTTAAAAAATCAGACGTAAAGTTGAAATCTTTTTCTGAAATTTTTGGAGAGGAGCTTGTCAAACTTGGTGAAAAGGATGAACGTATTTTTGTAATAACTGCTGCAATGCCTGATGGAACAAAAACAAGTTATTTTAGAGATAAATTTCCAGAGAGGTTTCTTGATGTAGGCATTGCTGAGCAATGTGCAGTTACTGCAGGAGCCGCATTAGCAATAGAAGGGTTGAAACCTGTTGTTGCAATCTATTCTACATTTATGCAACGAGCATATGACCAACTTGTGCATGATGTAGGAATTCTGGATTTACCCGTTATTTTTGCACTTGACCGTGCTGGCATTGTTTCACAAGATGGCCCAACACACCAGGGAGTTTTTGATCTTTCATTTATGCGGACAATACCGAATTTCATCGTTATGGCGCCGAAGAATGCAGCAGAACTTCGGGAAATGATGAAATTTGCAATACAATGTGAACACCCGGTTTCCATCAGGTATCCTAAAGATTATGCCGAGGAAGGAAGTGCGTTTCCAGTTGAACTTGGGAAAGCCGAATTAATACAAAGTGGAAAGGATTTATTGATAATTTCTGTGGGAGTGATGTTTTATCCAGTCAAAGAAGCAATTTCAATTCTAATGGGAAAGGGAATTTCAGTAGGTTTTATAAATGCTCGTTTCATAAAACCGTTAGATAAAGAATTAATATTAAAGGAAGCGCTGCGCTGTAAAAAAGTGCTGACTGTCGAAGATAATACACTGATTGGTGGGTTTGGATCGGCTGTAAAGGAACTTCTTTCTGAACAGGGGATATATGTTGAATCTTTAGGAATTAACGATTTCTTCCCAGAACAAGGTGAAAGAGAATACTTGCTCTTCAGGTATGGCTTAAATGCTGAAAATATTGCGAATATAGGTGAGAAGATTGCGAAAAAAAAGATTGGATGAGGAAATAGTAAGCCGCGGAATTTTAAAAACTCGTTCAGAAGCAAAAAGATTTATTTTGGAGGGAAAAGTACTTGTTAATGGTGAGGTTGCACTTAAATCTGGAAAAGTGGTTTCGGAAACGGACGAGATAAAACTAAAAGAACCTAAAAAATATGTCGGGAGAGGTGGGCTAAAACTTGAATTTGCGCTTGACAAATTTAATGTAGATGTACGTGGTAAGATAGGTGCAGATATTGGTGCTTCTACTGGTGGGTTCACCGATTGCTTGTTAAAAAGGGGGGCAAAAAAGGTGTATGCTGTGGATGTGGGATATGGGCAACTTGACTTTTCATTAAGAAAGGATCTCAGAGTTGTGGTTTTGGAACGAGTCAATGCAAGATATCTAACAAAAGATGATATTAAGGATAATCTTTCTTTTGTTGTTATGGATGTTTCATTTATTTCCATCTTAAAAATTCTTCCTGCCCTTTCAACACTTATACTTCCTCAAACTGATATCATTTCTCTCATAAAACCGCAATTTGAAGGAAAGCCTGAGTACTTAAAAAAAGGCATAGTACGGGATAAGAAATATCATAAAATAATCTTATCGGAGTTAGTTTTTAATATATCAAAACTTGGGTTTTCTGTAAAAGATGCGACTTATTCTCCAATAAAAGGTGGTAAAGGAAATATAGAATATTTTTATCTAATTAAGCAGGATAAAGGTAAGTCTGTTGACGAAACTTTTTTGAATAGAATAATAGAAGAGGCATGGGAAAAGTTATGAAGGTGGGAATTTTTTATCTCGAAAACAATGGTATTGAAGAGACAGCAAAGGAACTTGCTGGATTTTTTGTGAAGAAGAATATAAAAGTGTTTAAGGTGGAAGAACTCAAAAAATTGAGAAGCGCTAAAGGGCTCGTAATTATAAGCCTTGGAGGTGATGGAACATTTTTAAGGGCTTCTCATTTAGGAATAAGGCTCAATTCACCTGTTATAGGCGTAAATTTAGGGAATTTAGGCTTCTTAACGGATATTGAGGCAAGAGATTTGTTTGATGCTGCGGAACAGTTATTGCAAGGAAAGTACGAAATAGAAAATAGAATGACTCTGGAAGTAACTATTATTGGGGCAAAAGGCGAGGAAAGACATTTTATTGCAGTAAATGATTTTGTAGTTCAAAGAAGGATTAATGGCAAAATTTTATCTGTGGAAATTTACGTAAATGGAATGAATGCCGGTAATTTTCGTTCTGATGGACTTGTCGTTGCTACGCCAACTGGTTCAACCGCGTATTCTCTTTCCGTTGGAGGTCCAATTATTTCTCCTCTTTCAGAGGTTTACTCTTTTGTTTTTATCGCACCTCATAAATTGTCTTCAAGACCTGTAGTGCTTTCCCACTCCGATAAACTCTCTGTTAGAATAATGACTGAAGGAAATTCTTACTTTTTGCGAGATGGTGAAACTGTGGCAACTTTAAACAAATTTGACAGGCTTGTTTTCAGGAAGAGCGCGCGATATTTAAAAATACTGCACTTGAAAAATAAAAATTTTTTTGAGGTGTTGAATAAAAAGTTTGGTTGGGGGGTGTGAATGCTTGTAGGCTTGTTTCTAAAAGATTTTGCAATTGCAAAAAAAGTCGAACTTGCATTTAATTCACGCCTTATTGTGATTACTGGTGAAACAGGTGCAGGAAAAACTGTTCTTATGAAAGCGCTCTCTGCGGCGTGTGGGAGTAGTGTTCCCGGAGATGTGGTACGGGGCGATTCAGATAAGGCGCAGGTTGAAGCAAGTTTTACATTAAACGACTCAGAACGTGCAAAGAGTAAACTTTTGGAGTATGAATTGCTTGAGGAAGATGATATTGCTATTCTTTCACGGACGATTTATAGGAACAGGACAAAAGGGAATATAAATGGGCATTTTGTCCCTATAAAAATTCTTAACGAAATTGGTAGAACGCTTATAGATATGCATGGGCAACACGAAGTGCAAACTCTTCTTAGAGTGGAGAATCACCTTTATGTTCTCGATAGGTTTGGTGGAAAAGACCTTCTCTCATTGAGAGAACAGATTCATAAGAAATATTTGCTTCTTGAAAAACTCAAGGCAGAAATTAGAGATCTTAAAGAGGAGGATCAAAAGTATAGAAAAGAGAGGGATTTTATCGAATTTGAAATAAAGGAACTTGAAGATGCTAACCTCACACCTGATGAGGAGGAGGAACTTAGAAAAGAGGAAAAGATTTTATCAAATAGTCAAGAATTTTCTGAATTAATTGAATCCTCAAAGTTGATCCTTACTCAAAGGGAAGAAGGTTCTGTTCTTGACCTACTTGATAATTTTATTGACAACATTCGGCGGGCTTCAGAAATTGATCCTGCCCTATCTGATATGGTGTTAAGGGCTGAAGAAATAAGATCTGAGATAAAGGATTTTGATAGAGAACTTTCGGAATTCGGTGCAGAGAATATATTTGATCCAGAGAGACTATCTGAAATTGAGAACAGACTCTCTTTTCTTTCAACATTAAAAATAAAATATAGAAAAGAAATTCCCGAACTTATTGAATACTTATCAGAACTTAAAGAGAAATCTCAAACTTTTGCCTCTCTTTCAGAGGAAATTGAAGCAAAGGAAAGGGAAGTTTCAAATTTAATATCTGAACTTGAAGAGGAGTGCACTCGACTGAGTAAGATGAGGCAAGATACGGCACGGCTATTTGAAGAAAAAGTTGTTAAAGAATTAAAAGACCTCGCTATGGAACACGCGAGATTTAAGGTAGATTTGAAGAGTATGCCTGATGATAGTGGCATTATTGTTTCAGGAGAACGCGTAAAACTGTTTCCTTTTGGTGTAGACCTTGTAGAGTTTTTAATTTCTCCTAATCCTGGTGAAGGTTTTAAACCACTTGCATCTATTGCTTCAGGTGGAGAACTTTCCAGAATAATGCTTGCGATAAAGCGAGTTATTGCTGAAGTAGATGATATACCTGTTCTTGCTTTTGATGAAGTGGATGCCGGGATAGGCGGTAAAACTGGCGAGAAAGTTGCTGAAAAGTTATTTGAGATCTCCAGATATAGACAGGTTATTTGCATTACACACTTACCACAGATTGCTTCTCTTCCTGCAGAGCACTTTGTTGTTGAAAAGGAAGTTAAAAATGGAGAGACATTTCTTTCAGTAAAGAAATTGGACATAAATGAAAGAGTAAAGGAGATCGCAAGAATGATTTCCGGTACAAACGTTACGGAAACTACATTAAAACAAGCAAAAGAACTTTTAGGGAGGTGGAAATGAGAATTTTAGTTATTAATCCTGGCTCAACATCTACAAAAGTGGCATTGTACGACGATGAAACTCCAGTTTTTACGGAATCAATACATCATTCTGCTGATGAACTTGCAAGATTTAAAAACCTTGCAGAGCAGGAGAATTTTAGAAAACAGGAAGTGATAAAAATACTTAAAGCACATGGGGTTGACTTAAAAACGCTCAATGCAGTAGTGGGAAGAGGGGGAATTTTGAAACCGATAAAGGCAGGTACATACATGGTGAATGAAAAGTTGCTTTTTGATTTAAAACATTCAAAAGTGGAGCATGCATCAAATCTTGGTGGGATTATTGCGTATGAAATTGCAAAACCACTTGGAATTCCTGCTTTTATAGCAGATCCAGTATCTGTTGATGAGTTTGAGCCTCTTGCAAGAATCTCAGGGTTAAAGGAAATTGAACGCCTTTCCCTTCTTCATACGCTTAATATAAGGGCAAATGCCTATAGGTATGCAAAAGAAAAAGGGAAGGTGTTTTCAGATTTAAATTTAATTGTAGCACATCTTGGGGGTGGAATTTCGATTGCACCCATTAAAAATGGAAAGATTGTTGATGTGAATAATGCAAATGAAGGTGGGCCATTTTCTCCAGAACGTGCCGGAGGCTTACCTTCTATTGATATTGTAAAAATGGCTTATTCTGGAAAATACTCCGAAAAAGAACTAAAAAGACTTCTCACAAAACGTGGAGGTATGATTTCTTACCTGAACACAAACGATATGAAGGAAGTTATAAAAAAGATGGAAAGTGGAGATGAGTATGCCAAACTCATATTTAACGCAATGTGCTATCAAATTGCGAAAGAGATTGGTGCAATGGCTACTGTACTGAAAGGTAATGTCGAAGCAATAATACTTACAGGTGGTGTCTCTTACAACAAACAAGTTGTAGATGAAGTAAAAAAACGCGTAGAATGGATTGCTCCTGTGATTGTTTACCCGGGTGAAAAAGAACTTGAGGCACTTGCTTTTGCTGCGTTAAGAGTTTTACGTGGAGAAGAGTCCCCACTCGAATATGTTTAGGAGGTGTAGCGTATGTTTAAAACTTTTGATGAGTTGTTTAAGCATTTGAAAACGAAAGGCAGGGAAAGAATTGTTGTTGCGGGCGGTGAGGATATAGAAGCCCTAAAAGCGGTTAAGGAAAGTTATGATCATGGTTTTGGAAAAGCGGTTCTTGTTGGTTTTGAGGATAAAATTAAAAGTTCTTTAGATACACTTGGGAGTGATGATTTTGTTGAAAAACTTGTTGGGATTTCTTTTGAAGAAGAAAAAGGTACGGTAGCAGTGCGCGAAATAAAACAGGGCGGAGGAGTACTTTTAAAAGGTCAGATAAAAACAGCCTATCTTTTGAAGGCAGTTTTAGATAAGGAGAATGGCTTACGGACAGACAAAATGATAAGCGATGTGTTTGTATTTGAAGACACTGTTGTTTCTAAAAAACTTGTTCTGATGAGTGATGGTGGTGTAAATATCAATCCTGATCTAAAAACATTAATTGCAATCATTGAAAATGCGGTGGAAGTTGCTCACAAACTCGGGAATGAAAATCCAAAAGTGGCGTTGCTTTCAGCTGTAGAGGTGGTTAATCCTGATATGGAGGATACACTAAATTGGTCCATAATTTCTAAAATGAACAAAAGAGGACAGATTAAGGGGTGCGTTATAGATGGCCCACTTGCACTTGATAATGCGATTTCTAAGTATGCTGCTGAAAAGAAGGGAATTAAATCTGAAGTTGCTGGAAATGCAGATATTCTTATTGTTCCTAACATTGTTGTTGGTAATGTATTTGGAAAATCTCTCGCATACTATTCAAAATTTAAAAATGCTCATATAATAATGGGAGCGAAGGTTCCAGTTATGATTCCTTCGCGTGCCGATAGAAGTGATGTTAAGTTTAATTCTATAGCACTTGCAATAGCAAGTAAAACAATTTAGTTAAGGAGGATTATATGCTTAAATCGTTGGAAGCAATTGTAGAAGAAGTTAAAAAAAGAGAAAAACGCACTGTATCAGTTGCCTATGGACAGGATTTGCACACATTACAGGCAATTGAAAAAGGTGTGAAAGAAGGTCTATTCAACGCAATCGTTTTTGCAAGTAAATCAGAGGTAGAAAGAGTAGCAGCTGCTAACAACATTGATACAAGTCTTTTTGAAGTTGTGGATGTGCCTGAAGAAGATGAAGCAATCAGACAAGCAGTAAGGGCTGTTAGACAAAAGAGAGCTGATTTGCTTATGAAAGGCCTTTGCCATACTGCGAATTATATGAGAGGTATTTTAAACAAAGAAGAGGGTTTGTTGCCTCCGGGTGCAATTCTTTCACACGCCTTTATAATCGAAATACCTACATATCACAAACTCATGGTTGTTTCGGATGCTGCTGTTATTCCTCAACCGGATCTCAATATGAAAAAGGCAATGATAAATTACAACGTTGCAATTTCCCATAAATTGGGAATTGATAATCCAAAAGTTGCTGTAGTTGCTGCAGTTGAAACGGTAAATCCAAAAATGCAAGCAACTGTAGATGGTGCTCTTCTTTCAAAAATGAATGAGAGAAACCAGATAAAAGGGTGTATTGTTGACGGCCCACTTGCTCTCGATCTTGCTGTTTCAAAAGAAGCCGCAGAAATCAAAAAAGTTCGTTCCGAGGTTGCAGGTGATGCTGATATTTTAATCTTCCCAAATATAGAAACCGGAAATGCTTTTTATAAATGCACCACAAAACTTGGAAATGCAAAGATTGCTGGTATAGTTACCGGCACGACAGCGCCAGCAGTTTTGACTTCGAGAGGGGATAGTGAGGATTCTAAATTCTTCTCACTTGCACTTGCTGCTTTGATTGCGGAAAAATAAATTTTGTGAATTTTTTTAAATTGGTATAATAAAAAATTAAATGGAGATAAGGAGAGTGAAATGGGCGACATGGGTGAAAAAGATGTTTATAAAGAGGTAAATCCTAACGATGTAGAGTCTATTCTTGAGGCAATTTCTGTTGAAAAATTGCCGCGAAGTGGAAGTTCAGAAAACGTTGTTAAGGAAGAATCAAATGAAAAATCAAAAGAGATTGACTCAAAAGATCCAATGAGTCTTGCAAAGCATTATGTACCAAAACCGTTTAGACGGGGTGATATAATTACCGTTACGGTTGTAAAGTTAGAAAAAGACGGAATAATGGTTAATGCCGGTGGAAAAGGTGACTATTTTATCCCTCTTAAAAATCTTTCATTAAAACAAATTTCGTCTCCAGAGGAAGTTGTTAAGGTAGGCGATAAAATTGATGTTTATGTATTAAAAGAAAGAGATTCAAAAGGCAATGCTGTTCTCTCAAAGAAAAAAGCAGATTACATTGAAAAATGGAAAGAGTTAAAAGAAAAACAAATAAAAGGTGAAACTGTAAGAGCTAAAGTTACTAAAGCAATAAAAGGCGGCCTTTTAGCAGACGTAGAGGGTATAATTGCATTCCTTCCGCAATCTCAGGTTGGCTTGAAAAAAGGAGAATCACTTGAAGACTACGTAGGGAAGGAATTTGAAGTAAAGATTCTTGAAGTGGATCCTGCTATAAGGAGAATGGTGATTTCCAGAAGGGAATTCCTGAGAGAACAAAAAGAAAAAGAGAAAAAGGAAGCCCTTGTTAATCTGAAAAAAGGTGAAATAATTGAGGGTGTTGTAAGAACTATCAAAGATTTTGGTGTTTTTGTAGATATTGGACATGGGATTGATGGTTTTGTAAGGTTGAGCGAGTTAACCTGGGGTAGAAGAAAAAAGCCATCAGAAGTTGTTAAAAAGGGTGAAACCGTGAAAGTAAAGATCCTTAACGTCAATCTTGGAAACGGTAAGGTTTCTTTAAGTCTTAAACAGACAAAACCTTATCCATGGGATATTGTTGAAGAAAAGTTCCCGGTAGGATCAACGGTTGAAGGTACAGTAATACGAATTCATCCGTTTGGTGCGGTGGTAGAACTTGACGATGGAATTACAGGTCTTGTACATATTTCCCAACTTGATGTTAAGAGAGTAAATAAGGTTGACGATATTGTTAAATTGGGTGATAAAATAAGAGTAAAAGTTCTTAATATAGACAGGGAGAACAAAAAAATGAGGTTAAGCAGGAAGGCAGTTGTGGAGGAGGAAAATGCCTAATAAGCCGTTAAGGCTTAACAAAGAGCAAGTTAAAAAATTTCTTCCACACCGCGATCCTTTTCTATTTGTTGATGAAATTATAGAAGTAGTTCCAGGGGAGAGGGTTGTCGGGAAGAAAGTTGTTCGTCAAGATGAATTCTTTTTTAAGGGGCATTTTCCTGGTATACCTATTTTTCCTGGGGTTATTCTAATTGAAACACTTGCTCAGGTTTCTGCGTTTATAATTCTTACTATACCAGGAAAAGAAAACCTTTTTGGTTTGTTTACTGGTGTAGATAAATTTCGATTTAGACAGGTTGTAAAACCAGGTGATATTCTTATAATAAAATCCCATGTTGTTTCGTTTGGACATGGTCTGGCGAAAAGCGAAGGGAAAATTTATGTAGGCGATAAAATTGTTGCGGAGGGGATTGTTTCCGCAATGTTTGTCGATAAAAAAAGAGTATTGGAGGAGGAATGATGGGTAATGTCGGTATAGTTGGCCTTGGCAGTTATGTGCCTGATAAGGTCGTAACAAATTTTGATCTTGAGAAATTTCTTGACACTTCTGATGAGTGGATAAGAACCAGAACGGGGATTATCGAGAGACGTTTTGCCGATGATAGCCAAACAACAAGTGATCTTGCTGCAATTGCTGCGAAGCGAGCAATTGAAGACGCTGGAATTTCTCCAGAGGATATTGGACTCATTATTGTTGGCACTAATTCTCCGGATATGCGTTATCCTGCAACTGCATGTTTAGTGCAAGATAAGATAGGTGCTAAGAATGCTGCTGCATTTGACTTACAGGCAGGGTGTCCTGGTTGGATCTATGCTACTACAGTAGGTGCTCAATTTGTTAAAACTGGTATGTATAAATATGTTTTAACGATTGGTGCTGAAGTTATTACAAGAATGATGGATAGAACTGATCGTTATACCTATGTACTTTTTGGTGATGGTGCTGGTGCTACTATTCTTGGGAATGTTGAAGAGGGAGGTTTTAAATCATTTGAACTCTATGCAGATGGCAGTCTTGCAGAGCATCTTACCCTTCCTGCAGGTGGTTCAAAAATGCCGTTCAGTAAAGAAGTTCTTGAAAAAAGGCTTCATTATACCAGGATGAATGGCAAAGAAGTTTTTAAATTTTCTGTAAGAGAAATTGGAAGGATTTCTAAAAATGTTATAAATAAAGCAGGACTTACTCCTGAAGATATCCGTTGGTTTATTCCGCATCAAGCAAATTTGCGTATAATAGATGCTGGAATGAAAAGGCTGGGAATTCCGAAAGAGAAGGTTGTTGTAACAATAGATAAGTATGGAAATTCTTCAGCAGCCTCTATACCTGTTGCGCTTGATGAAATATATCGAGCAGGGAAAATCAAAAAAGGAGACCATATTCTTATGGTTTCATTTGGAGCAGGTATGACTTCAGGTGCATTTATTGTGGAGTGGTCAAAATGAGAGCATTTGTGTTTCCTGGACAGGGTTCCCAATATGTGGGAATGAGTAAGAAAATCCCTGAATCCTCATTGAAGAAGGAACTTTTTACAAAGGCTTCGGATATTTTAGGCTTCGACCTTCTCTCACTTTGTGATAATGGTCCAGCAGAAGCATTAACATCTACAGAAAATACTCAGCCTGCATTATTTACTGTTTCTTCTATATATGATATTATGCTGAAAGATAGGGGAATAAAACCAGAAATTGTTGCTGGTCATAGCCTTGGTGAGTATTCTGCATTGTTTTCTGCAGGTGTTATTTCTTTTGAAGACGGTGTTTCTCTTGTAAGGAAACGTGGATTGTTAATGAAATCTGCATCAGAGAAGGCACCGGGGAAAATGCTTGCAGTAATTGGATTAAAAGAGGAAAATTTGCAAAACTTACTTAAAGAGGCGTCAAAAGCAGGAGTTATTGTAGCAGCAAATTTCAATTCGCCAGGACAAATTGTTCTGTCTGGAGAATCTGCTGCAATTGAAAAGGCACGTTCTATTGCAAAAGAATTTGGCGCACGTCTTGCAAAAGTTCTTGCAGTTTCAGCTCCGTTTCACTCTCCTTTAATGGAGCCTGTAGTAGAAGAAATGAGTTCCTTTATTGATAAGATAGAATTTAAAGAACCATCTGTCCCGATTGTGCAAAATGTTACTGGAGAGATAGTAGAAGACATTTCTACCATAAAAGAAAATCTTAAAAAACAACTTACCGGTCCTGTGTTATGGACAAAGACACTTGATACAATGGATAAGATGGGTGTAAATGAGTTCTATGAAGTTGGTCCTAAAAATGTGTTAAAGGGGCTGATTTCGAGAACTTTAAAAGGAGTAGATATAAAACTTGTGGAGGAAATCTTCAATGCTTAAAATTGATCTAAGCGGTTTGAAAGCAGTAGTGACTGGTGGATCAAGAGGTATTGGTAGAGCTATTGCTGTTACACTTGCCGATTGTGGCGCAGATGTTGCAATTCTCTATGCACACAATAGGGAAGCAGCAGAGGAAACGGTAAATATGATTAAAGCAAAGAACAGAAATGTGCTTTCATTTAAATGCAATGTTGCAAACGAAGAGGATGTTGAGAAAACAGTTCAGGATATTGTTAAGGAGTTTGGAAGAATAGACATTCTTGTTAATAATGCCGGGATAACAAGAGATGGCCTTATTATGAGGATGGATGTTGCTGATTGGGATAAGGTTTTAGAAACAAACCTGAAAGGTGCTTTCCTTATGACGAAGCACACTGTAAAGTATATGATGAAAAATAGATTTGGCAGGATAATAAATATATCTTCAATTGTTGGACTTATTGGGAATATTGGGCAAGCAAATTACGTTTCTTCCAAGGCCGGGCTTATTGGATTAACGAAAGTTACAGCGATAGAATATTCTGCAAGGAATATTACTGCAAATGCTATAGCCCCTGGTTTTATAGAAACGGACATGACAAGGAAGCTTTCAGAAAAAGTAAAAGAACAGTTCTTGCAAAAAGTTTTAAAAAGAATACCTGGAAAGCCTGAAGATGTTGCAAATGTTGTTGCTTTCCTTGCTTCGCCACTTGCCTCATATATTACTGGTGTTACTATTTTAGTCGATGGTGGTTTAAGTTTAGGATAATAAAATTTTCAAAGGAGGTTTTACTATGGACGAAAAAGAAATCAGAGAAAAAGTTGTGGAGATTGTAAAGGACAAACTTGGCGTGGAAGATGATAAAATTACCGATGAAGCCAAGTATGTTGATGATCTCGGTGCAGATTCTTTGAGCCTTGTTGACATCGCTATGGCCCTCGAAGATGAATTCGGAATGAAGATTCCGGATGAGGACATTGAAAAGATTACTACCGTAGGGGCAACGATTCAGTACATTAAAGAGCACCTAAAATAATATGAAAAGAGTTGTTATAACTGGTTTGGGAATTGTCTCTCCAATTGGAATTGGAATTGACAACTACTTGACTTCTCTAAAAAACGGTGTATCCGGAACTGCTCGTATTACACTTTTCGACCCTACGGATTTTCCAGTTCAAATTGCGGCGGAAGTTAAAGATTTCGAAGCTGAGAAGTACTTTGATAAAAAAGAAATTAGACGGTTAGACAGGGTACAGAAATTCGGCTTTGTTGCAGCAAAAGAGGCAATTGAAGATTCAGGATTAAACCCGGATTCTGAAGATAAAGAACGGGTTGGAGTTTATTTTACTTCTGGTGTT
>CAYXJW010000041.1:0-5041 GCA_964465465.1 uncultured Caldisericales bacterium | reverse complement strand
ACGTAGATATGGAAGTAGAACTCATCTACCCTGTAGCACTTGAAGAAACTCAGAGATTTGCTATCCGTGAAGGTGGAAGAACTGTTGGTGCTGGAGTTATCACAGAGGTGATTGAATAATAGAAAAGAGGTAAAATAATGAGAGATATAATCCTTCTTGAATGTACGGAGTGTGGTAGAAGAAATTACGCAACTACCAAAAATAAAAAGAATAACAGGGAAAAATTGCAGATAAAGAAATACTGTAAGTACTGCAAAAAGCATACAGTTCATAAGGAGGTTAAACCGTAGGTCCGTGGCTCAATTGGTAGAGCATCGGTCTCCAAAACCGAGGGTTGGGGGTTCAAGTCCCTCCGGACCTGCCACTTATTATGAGTAAAAAAACTGGCGAAAAGAGAAAAGCAAAAAAAATTCAGCAGAGGGTTCAACAGGTTCAGAGTGTAAGGCCCAGAAAGGAAAGTTTCAAAGACTTCCTGAGGGGAGTATGGATTGAACTTACAAAGCGTGTAATTTGGCCTACTCCCAGGCAACTCTGGAACTATACCGTTATAGTGCTTGCGTTTGTTATTTTCTGGGCAGTGTATATCGGCCTGTGGGACTTACTCTTTGCAAAAGGTTTAGAGGCGATAGTTAAATAATTATGGCTGAAGAAGAAAAAGAGCAGAAGAAACCTCAATGGTTTCTTGTGCATACATACTCCGGTTCTGAAAAAAAGGCGCTCCTTAATTTAAAGGAGCGTATTAAAGGATACGGAGTAGAAGACAGGATATTTGATGTGGTTTTACCTGTCGATTATTACAGCGTTGTTGAGCGTGGTAAGAGGAAGATAAAACCTCTACGCGTTTTTCCAGGATACCTTGTTGTGCATATGATACTTGATGATGAGACGTGGTTTGTGGTGAGGAACACTCCCGGTGTTCTTGGTTTTGTTGGTAGTGGTGGAAAGCCCACACCTCTCTCCGAAGAAGAGGTTAAAGTAATAATGAACAGAATCGGAGAGGAAGAAGCGCGTGAGAAAACGAACTTTGAAGTGGGTGATAGGGTGAAAATTCTTGCAGGGCCTTTCAAAGATATGGAAGGAACCGTGCAGGAAATAGACGAGGAGAAGGGCAAATCCAAAGTGTTGCTTGAAATGTTTGGTAGGGAAATGCCCGTTGAAATTAAGAGCGAATACATACAGAAGATTTGAGAGGTGTTTTATGGCTAAGAAGAAGAAAAAAGTTGTTGGAATCGTAAAACTTCAGATCGAAGCGGGAAAAGCAACGCCTGCGCCTCCGGTTGGTCCTGCACTCGGGCAGAAGGGTGTAAACATTATGGACTTCTGCAAGAGGTTTAATGCAAGGACGGCTAAACAGGCAGGGCTTATTATTCCCGTTGTGATTAAAGTTTACGAAGACAGGAGTTTTGATTTTATTACGAAAACTCCTCCGGCATCTTCTTTAATTAAAAGAGCGCTTAAAATCCAGTCTGGCTCTCCTGAACCAAACAGGAAGAAAGTTGGAACGATTAAGCGTTCTCAATTAAAGGAAATTGCCAAAATGAAGTTGAAAGACCTCAATACTGAAGATCTTGATGCGGCTTCCAGAATTATTGAGGGGACAGCCCGTAACATGGGTGTGAATGTAATCGAAGATTAGTTTTTTGTGGGAGACAAAAAGTCGATGACCACAGGGAGGTAAAATGAAAAGAGGAAAGAGATACAAGGAATTACTAAAAAAGATTGACAAAACAAAGCAGTATTCGTTAGATGAAGCATTTGAACTTCTTCCTCAATTGAAGAGTGCTAAGTTTGACGAATCCGTTGAGGCAACTTATGTTCTCAATGTAAACCCGAAATTTGCAGACCAGAACATAAGAGGAGTTATTTCCCTTCCTCATGGTACTGGTAAAAAAGTTAAGGTGCTTGTTTTTGCAAAAGGCGAAAAAGCCCAGGAGGCAAAAGAAGCAGGTGCTGATTATGTTGGTGCCGAAGATCTCGTTGATAAAATTGCAAAGGAAGGTTTCCTTGATTTTGATGTCGCCATTGCAACTCCGGATATGATGAGACACGTTGGTAAGGTAGCAAGAATTCTTGGACCAAGGAAACTTATGCCCAATCCAAAAGCAGGTACGGTAACAATGGATGTAGGAAAGGCGGTTAAGGAATTTAAAGCAGGAAAAATTGAATACAGAGTGGATAAAACAGGAGTTATTCACACAGTTATTGGAAAGATTTCATTTAAACCAGAAGAATTAAAAGAGAATTTACTTGCTTTAAACGAAGCGATTGTGAAAGCAAGACCTGCATCTGTAAAGGGACAGTATGTGAAGAAAGTTTATCTTTCTCTTACAATGTCTCCTGCAGTTCGCTTGAATGTTCAAGAACTTTTGAAAAAATAAATTTGAAAATCGAACCGAAGACAGTTGGCGGGCAAATTTGCCCTTAAAGCGGTGCGCCAACCGAGGTTTTAAGAATATAATGAAGGATGTTTATATCTTAACCCCGGTTGCGTATGCACCGGGGTTATTTAGGTTAAGGAGGATAAAGTATGAAGAAAGAGAAGAAAAAAGAAGTAATAGAAGAAATGACCGAGAAATTAAAGGGCCAGAAGAATCTTCTTATTGTTGACTTCTCTGGAATAAAGGCAAACGATGCGGCAAATTTTAGAAAAGAGATTAAACGTGAAGGCATTTATTACAAAGTTGTAAAAGCAAACCTCTTACGTATTGCATTTAAAAATGCAGGATTTGAAGCGGAAGATTCTCTTTTCGAGGGTCCTGTTGGAGTTGCAATTCATGAGGCAGACCCTGTAATACTTGCTAAAAAGTTTGTTGAGTTCAAGGACGAGAACGATAAACAAGTTTTCAAAGTAAAGAAAGGCTATATTGAAGGACAGTGGCTTTCTCCGGAAGATGTGGAGAAACTTGCAAAACTTCCTTCGAAAGAAGAACTTCTCAGCAAACTTGTTTATGTTTTGAACTCGCCTATCCAGAGGCTTGTTACCGTGCTTGAAAAGCCGGTTAAAGATTTTGTTGTCGTTTTAGATCAGGTTAAAAATAAAAAAGAGGAAGCCGAAAAGGCTGCCTAAAATTTAATTGTAAGGAGGACTTATATTATGACTAAAGAAGAAATTATTGAAGCAATTGAAAAAATGACAGTGCTCGAACTTTCCGAGCTTGTAAAAGCACTTGAAGACAAATTTGGTGTAACTGCAGCAGTGCCCGTGGCAGCAGTTGCAGGTGGTGCAGCAGGTGGCGCAGCACCGGCAGAAGAAAAAACTGAATTTGATGTTGTTCTTACAGGATTTGATCCTAAGAAAAAGATTAGTGTTATTAAGGTTATCAGGGAAGTTATGCAGCTTGGCCTTAAAGAGTCTAAAGAGTTCGTTGAATCTTCTGAAAAAGAGCCCAAGCCAGTTAAAGAAGGGCTTCCAAAGAAAGACGCAGAAGAACTCAAAAAGAAACTCGAAGAAGCCGGCGGAAAAGTCGAACTCAAATAGTCCGCATACGCCTTCTATTACAATCAATCACCCGCTCCTGAAAGGAGCGGGTTTTTTAATGCTCAGGAGTTATGGAGTTATTGCCATTTATATGTTCTAAAATATTCCAAATATTGCACTTTCTTATGTTTATGAATTTCTCATGTTTATGAGTTGTTAACTTGCTTAAAGTACAACTTTATGAAAAAGTAATATTTGTGGGATAGATAAAAAGTACTTAATGCAGTTTATCATTAATATAGAATCTGACAGAAATAGAATAACATCTTAATTTGAGCATACAGAATTCAACTAATAGAGTGAAAATTCTATCTATAATCTTAAAGAACATTCCTTCACTCGGTAAAGTCAGGTGAAAAAGGAACAAGCATCTTTTATTTCAATTATTTTTCGAAACGTTCTTCTTTGTATATATCGGCTGATTTGCTGTATCCCCTTTTTTCCCAATACCCGGGAATATCCGTTTCGGTTATTTCAAATTCATTTACCCATTTTGCATCTTTGTATGCGTATTTACCGTTTACCACAAGGCGCAGTGGGTATCCCCTCTCGAAATCAAGCATCTTTCCGTTTGCTCCATAGGCAAGAAGGACATTTTCACTCAAAAAGAAATCGAGCGGCAGATCCGTTGTGTATCCCTCTACTGTTTTTACAATTACAAATTTCCCGTTTTCTTTGATTTTTATGTTTTTAAAAAGTTCTCTTGGGTATATTCCTTTAAAAACTGGGCCAAGATAACTCCAACCATCAACACAGTGAATATCAAACTGCCTTTCCACAGGAGGCATTTTAAAAATTTCTTCGAGTGGAATTTCTATTTCCTTTTCAACAAGACCTGTTATTTTAAGTTTGTAATCTTTTGTGTTGATGTTTTTTGGTTTTCCAAGTGATGCAATTGGGTACCACCTGGTTGTAATTTTTTGCCCTGGTGGCATTTTAAATTCTTTATCTTTCATTTTGAGACGTCTCCTGTATATTTTTTAAGTCTTTCAATAGTTTTTTCTTTTCCGAGAAGAATTATAATTCTTGAAAGTTCAGGACCATTTTTGGAACCGTACAGCGCAACTCTCAATGGGTGGTAAATTTTCTTTCCTGGAATGTTCAACTCTTCTTTTAATCCATTGAGAAAGTTATCCAGTGTTTCTTTCTCAAGCGGAAGTTCTTTTAGTTTTTCAATTACGAATGCAAAGACTTCTGGCACTTCTTCATAGGATAGAATTTTTTTCTCCTTTTCTCCCAGCGGCTCTTTAATCTCTTCAAAAAACGGTTTTGCAACTTTAACGATATCAGGAATTACATCCATATTTCCTTTTACTGTTTCAACAAGAAAAAGAAGTTTGTCGTTGCATTCATCACTGTCTATCCATTTTTGCGCTTTTAAATATGGCAAGGCAAGTTTGCATATTCTTTTTGCGTCTGCTATTCCCATATACTTATGATTCATCCATCTCAGCTTATTGATGTCAAATACAGCAGGGGCTTTGTTTACGTTTTCAAGTGTGAAGAGTTGTATGAGTTCTTCTTTTGTAAAGAATTCCCTGTTGTCCTTTGGAGACCAGCCAA
>CAYXJW010000040.1:0-18860 GCA_964465465.1 uncultured Caldisericales bacterium | reverse complement strand
TTTTATAGAGGCCCGGGAGAACCTACAAGAGATACACTTTCCAACATAAAACAATTTTTAGGAGGAGATTAATATGAAAAGGATTTTAACATTAATATTGATAGGGTTGTTCTTATTCATATTTTTACCAACAAAGCCTATCCTTGCTGTTAGCAATCTTACTGTAAAAGTAAATCCGTCTCTGCGATATTCACTTGCAGAATATGATATAAGTTTTATCGCTGATGAGGATCTTATAGGTGGAAAAGATGATATATTTATTAAGTTTCCAGAAGGAACTCAATTACCTTGTTCGTGTCCTCATAATTGGCATTTAGATTTTTTCTCCATAAATGGATATAAACCTTCACGAGCTGGTAAAGTGTTAGATATACCCAATACAATGTATTTGTGTGTACCTGGTGGAATTACGATCAAGAAAGGTGACAAGGTTGAAGTAATAATTAAACCCCAGGCAAATATATGGAATCCATCCAAGCCCGGAAAGTACCAACTTATACTTTGGACTACAAAAGATAATAAAGCAAAATCCAATTTTTATGAAATTACTTCTACAACTTTAAAAAATGTGAAAGTTAGTGTTTCACCAGACACGGTTGGTTTAATTGCTTCTTATGAGATTAATTTCACTACAGGATCCAAAGGAAACCTTTCAAACGGACAAAACATATACATACAATTTCCTGAGGGAATTGAATTTCCAAAAGTAATTAATAGAAAGTATATTATGGTAAATGATACTATGCCAGAGTACATTGAAATTTCTGGAACTGTTATGAGAATAAAAATCTCGCATTCAATAAATAGTAATAGACCATCTCGTATTGTAATAAAGAGTGAGTTTGGAATTGTAAATCCAGAGACTCCCGGAGAGAAATCTTTGTTTATCTGGACGGATAACGAACCAGAAAAAATTGAGGCAAAATTTGAGATAAAGTCAAAATATGCTGTTTCAACACTTGTTTTTACAAATCCAGAAAATCCCAATGGCCAGAATGGATTCTTTATCACAAAACCTGTTATCACCTTAAAGGGTGAAACAAATACGAATAACACTGTTAAGACATATTATTCCATAGATAATGAAAATGATTTTACAGTTTACAAATCTCCCTTTGCAATTCCTGATGGAGTTCACACTCTCTATTATTATAGTGAGGCAGGAACAATAAAAGAGGATGTTAAGAGTAAGGTTTTTAAAGTGGATACGGTATCACCACAAATTGTGCTAAATTATCCAGACGAAAATCCATTCTACTCGGGTAAAAGTTTGATAAAGATATCTGGAAAAGTGAGCGAAAAAAGTGTTATTATAATTAATGAAAAAAAATATACTCCCGATGAAAAGTTAAATTTTGAAGCAAATGTTTCTCTTAAACCTGGTAGTAATTTAATAAAAATTATTTGTATCGATCCTGCAGGGAACAAAACAGAAAAGGAAGTAAAAGTCATTTTTGATACAACCGTTCCAGAATTAACAATTTACTCTCCATCAGATTGGGAAGAAGTAAAGTCAAATGTAATTAATATTACAGGTAAAGTCTCTCCTGTAAATTCTGAAGTTTACGTAAACGGTGAACAGGTAAAAGTTTCGAGTGGCGGAAGTTTTGACTATTCTTTAGTTCCAGGCAAAAAGGAAAAGGCTATCGTTGTACTTAAAATAATGGCTGTTTATCCACTTTCTAAAAAGAGCGTTGAAAAAATGATTACTGTTTTGTACAATCCTCAAACGGTTAAAATCGTGCTTTCAATAGGTAACAAAAAAGCAATTGTTAATGGTAAAGTTAAAGCAATGGATGTCGCTCCGTTTATAGATAAACATTCAGGTAGAACCTTAGTGCCTGTTAGATTTGTGGTGGAGTTTTTAGGTGGAAGTGTTTCGTGGGATCCCGAAACAAGAACAGTTACTGTAATTGCTAACGGTAAAACTGTGAAAATACCCGTTGGGGACAAAGTTGCTTACATTAATGGAAAGCAATATGAACTTGATCAACCTGCTATTATTTTACACAATAGAACTTTTGTTCCTTTAAGATTTGTTGCGGAAGCACTTGGTTTTAAGGTGATATGGAACGGAAAAGAAAGAACTATTACAATTTATTAATACTGTTTCTGTTTGTTTTTGGTGTATTTTTCTATTTTCCGAAAATAACTTCGGTAAAGGCAGTAAATAAGAAGATTCCTATTGTTTATTTTTCTACGCCCGGCTGTGAAGAGTGTGAAATAACCAGGAATTATCTTGATTCTTTAAAAGAGATTTATCCATATATAGAGATAAAGGAATTTTCTTTGTCTTCTGTGAAAAATAGAGAATTGCTTGCCCATTTTGATAAAGCCTACAATGTGCCACCAGATAAGAGAAATACTGCACCTGCTGTTTTTATCGGCAAAAAATACTTTGTTAGAGAAGAAGTCACCAGGAAATTAGAAAATGCTATTAAAAATTATGATTACTCAGAAACGTCCTTTCTGGAAAGTGTTTTAAATAGTGCAAAACCAGGTACAGGGAAGAATAATTTAGTTGAAGCATTTCAAAAATTTGGTGTTTTAACTGTTTTAGGAGCAGGGCTTATTGATGGTTATAATCCATGTGCTTTTACTGTTTTAATCTTTTTTATCTCTTTTCTACTTTTGAGGAAAAAGTCGAGAAGGGAAATTCTTGTTGTAGGAAGTTCTTTTATTGTTGGATTTGGAGTTTCGTATTTTCTGCTTGGTATTGGCCTATTCAATGTGATTTCTAAGTGGAAGTATTTTGACGAAATATCAAAATGGGTATATCTTGCAACTGCCATTATAACTTTTGTATTTGCACTGTTTACCATTTCTGATTATTTTAAGGCCAAGCAGGGGAGAGCGAAAGATATGACACTTCAACTTTCTGGAGTGGAGAAAAAAACAATTCACTCACTCCTTCGCAATCCTCGTGTTCAAGGAACGGCAATTTTTTCTTTCATTATTTCTTTCCCCGTTTCAATTGTTTCCTTTTCCTGCACCGGGCAAACGTACCTCCCAACGATTGTTTATATCTACAGCATTCCTTCGTTAAAGGCAAGGGCAACTTTGTACTTGCTGCTCTACAATATTATGTTTGTTTTACCGTTAATTATTATTGTTTATGTGGTGTACCGGGGTGCTTCTTCTCAGAAGATTACGGATTGGTTTAAACAAAATCTTGCGACTGTAAAACTGTGGACTGGTGTTGTTTTCTTTGCGTTATGTGGATACCTTACTTTTAAAACAATGCTCCTCTTTAATGTTATAAGAAAGTAGTTGTATTTGAATGAAATTGTTTTTTTAATATAATGAATCAAAAGCAGGGATTACGGAGGTTAAAATTATGAGACATATCAAAGTAGTAGCAAAAAGGCCGTTTTGGAATATTGATAAAAAGCACGATTGCAGGGAATGCCAAACTCCTTGCAAATCGGCTTGCAAAACGAGTGTAACGGTAGGGAATCAGGTTTGTGAGGTAAAGAAACCAATAAAACGCTGGATCTGGTAAGCCGTGGGGAATAAATTTTCAGAAGCCTCTGTTCATCCGTTTGAATTCAACGGTGAGTATTTTGTTTTAGATGTAAACACAGGCTCGTTAATGGAAGTTGACGAGCCTGTGTTTAGTTTTATTAAAGAAATAATACAATTAGACTCTTTTGAGCGGGCGAAATCTAACATCAAGGCCAAACTCAGCAATTGGGACGAGATAGTTTCAGAGGTAAAGATCCTTATTGATCAAGGTTTGTTATTTTCAAGTCCTCTTAACTATTTTGAATCAGAACTCATTTTAAAGTCTATATGTTTAAATGTTGCACATGCATGCAATTTTGCTTGTAAATACTGTTTCGCAAAGCAGGGAAATTATGGAGAGAAGAGCGGACTTATGAGTTTTGAAGTTGCAAAGCGTGCTATTGATTTTTTGTATGAAAACTCTAAGGGGAGAAAACATCTGGAGGTTGATTTTTTTGGTGGGGAACCACTTCTTGATTTTGACGTTGTGAAAAAGACAATTTATTATGCGAGGAAACAGTATGCGGATAAGGAATGGCGGTTTACTCTTACAACAAACGGCTCTCTTCTTACAGAAGAGATGGAGAAGTTTTTTTATGAAAATGATGTGAGTCTTGTATTGAGTCTTGATGGAGATAAAAAAATAAACGATATGTTTCGCGTGTTTCCTGATGGAAAAGGAACTTTTGATTACATACTGCCTAAAATAAAAATGGTTGCTGATCATCGTAAAGAAAGCGGCGGGTATTACGTGAGGGGTACATATACTAAAAAAACGATTCACATTTCAAAAACTGTAATGGATCTCCACTCTTTTGGGTTTAAATATATCTCTCTTGAACCTGTTGTTACAACTGACAAAGAGATCAACATTTCTGAAGAGGATCTCCCTCTGCTTAAAAGAGAATATGAAAAACTTGCAAAGGAGTATGTGGAATCACAAAAGCAAGGGGAATGGCATTTCTTTCACTTTAATGTAGATCTTGAAGCAGGTCCCTGTATTCAAAAAAGGATTCACGGATGTGGGGCAGGAGTTGAATATCTTGCAGTGTCACCATCTGGAGAAATTTACCCGTGTCATCAATTCGACGGAATTAAGGAAATGAAACTTGGAGATATCTGGAATGGAATTACTAATAAGCAGTTAACAGAACAATTCAGGAAAGCCAATTTTTTGTTCAACAAAAAAGAATGTGCTGATTGTTGGGCACGTTTTTATTGCTCAGGGGGTTGCCTTGCAAATAATTATAATATAACGGGTGATATTTTTAAACCGTACCGTATAGGGTGTGAAACTCAAAAGATGAGAATAGAAGCCGCCCTTTACGTTCAGGCAAAATTGAGAGAACTGGGAATAAAAATTGACACCACTACATCTGAAGAATTCAAAGACGCTGTAAAATAATTAGAGGAGGCAACTTTTTCCCGCCTCCTCCTTTTTTGTTTGTCCTACTTTACTGCTTCTTTTAGTTTCTTGCCAGGTTTGAAATAAGGGACTGTCTTTGCAGGGATTTTGATCTTTTTTCCAGTTCTGGGATTAACGCCTGTTCTTTTGGCTCTTTTTCTGGTTGCGAATGTTCCAAATCCGATCAATGTGACTTTGTCACCTTTCTTTAGTGCCTCCTCCGTTACTTCGAGAAATGCTGCAAGTGCTGCTTCTGCTTCTTTCTTTTTGAGCCCTGCTTTTTCAGCGATGGCTTTTACAAGTTCAGGTTTATTCATACCTGTTCGCCTCCTTTCTTTAAAAAGTGTTTATTTATCTCATTTATATAACTTTTCTGAATCTTGTCAATAGTTTTTGCAAAAAAAGTCCGCATTTTTAGTAAGATGTTTAATGATTTAAAAAATTTATGAAAACTGCTGATAAATACAGGGTTATTTAGATTTATTCTAATTAGATCCTACGGCGTATAGAGTGTGTTAACTTTATCGAATTGATTAAGGTTTCAAAATGATTCTTTCGCTTTTTAAGTGTTAATAAAAAATTTTTTGCATTTTAGAAAAAGAAGGGTATAATTCATTTAAAAAAGGGGTAAGAGGTGGATAAGAAATGATAACGAAAGTTGTAAAAAGAGATGGAAGTGTTGTTGCTTTTGATAAGAACAAAATCATAAATGCAATTTATAAGGCTGGCAGAGAAACGGGAGAGTTTGGGTTAGATACAGCTGAATTTATCTCAAATATTGTGATCACCGAACTTGAAAATGAACATGACGGCATACCGTTCAGCATTGAAGTCATTCAGAATAAGATTGAGCGAACCCTTATGCAAAAAGGTTTTTTCTCCACAGCGAAGGCTTTTATCCTTTACAGGGAGCATCGAAGGGAAATAAGAGAGATTAAGAATCATATTACTCCGGATCTTATAGAAGAATATTTAGGACAGGATACGTGGGAAGTTCATGAAAATGCAAATATTGATTATTCCATTCAGGGACTGAAAGCATTTGTTGCCGGGAAGGCAGAAAAATTATACTGGCTTAATAAAGTTTACCCCAGAAAAATAGCCAACCTTCACAAAGATGGTTGGGTGCATATTCATAACCTGAGTTTTCTTGGTGCATACTGTGTTGGGTGGGATCTTGAAGATCTCATAAAACGTGGTTTTGGTGGAGTGCCGGGCAAACCATATTCGAAACCTGCAAAACACCTTTCCTCAATACTTGGGCAGATGATGAATTTTTTGTTTACCTTACAAAATGAAGCAGCAGGTGCGGTAGCGTTTAGTTCTTTTGACACGTATCTTGCTCCGTTTGTGTATTTTGATAAGTTGAGTTATAAAGAGGTAAAACAACAAATCCAGGAATTTGTTTACAATATGAACCAGACAATGCGAACTGGAGGCCAGAGTCCTTTCTCGAACATTACACTTGACATTCATCCTCACCCGATGCTTAAAGATCGCCCGGTCTTAATAGGTGGAAAAGAAAACCCGGACGTTCTTTATCGTGATCTTCAGAAAGAGATGAATATGGTTAATAGAGCCTTCTGGGAAACAATGATTGAAGGAGATGGCCATGGAAGGCCTTTTACTTTCCCTATTCCTACAATTAACATAGATAAAGATTTTGATTGGAACGATCCTGAACTTGCACCTATGTGGGAGGCTACAAGGAAATATGGGATACCGTATTTTGCTAATTTTGTGAATTCAGATTTAAAGCCAGAAGATGCAAGGAGTATGTGCTGTAGGTTGCGTTTAGATGTTTCTGAACTTAAAAGTAAAGGTGGAGGGCTTTTTGGTGCAAATCCGCTAACTGGTTCTATTGGTGTTATAACTATCAATATGCCAAGAATAGGGTATCTTTCCAGAACAAAAGAGGAGTTTCTAAGCACTGTAGGTGAAATAATGGAAGCAGCGAAAGATGCTTTTGTCGTTAAAAGAAAAACGATTGAAAGTTTTACGGAAAAAGGATTGTATCCTTACTCTAAAATATACCTTGAGTCAGTGAAAAAAACATCGGGTCATTACTGGGATAATCATTTTTCCACGATAGGGCTTGTTGGAATGAACGAAGCGCTTATTAATCTTCTCGGTGTTGATATAGGAAGTGAAGAAGGTAAAGCATTTGCAAAAGATGTTCTTCTGTTTATGAGAAATAAATTGCAGGATTTCCAGAAGGAAACTGGCAATTTATTTAATCTTGAAGCTACGCCAAGCGAATCAACGGCTTATGAACTTGCATTGAAGGATAAGGAAAAGTATCCTGATATTATTGTTGCAAATGAAGAGGAGTTTGAAAAATACGATGCTGATCCCTTCTACACTAACTCTACGCAACTTCCCGTGAATTATACAGATGATCCGTTTGAGGCTGCTGAAAAGCAAAATGATTTGCAAAAACTATACACCGGAGGCACTGTACTACATTTCTTTCTTGGAGAATCATTGCATAATGGTGACGAGGCGAAAATTTTTGTGAAGAGGATAATTGAAAATTTTGAATTGCCATATATAACTCTCACTCCAACGTTTAGCATCTGTCCAAAGCATGGCTATATTCCAGGAGAGCATGAGTTCTGTCCATATTGTGATGAGGAACTTGCAAGAAGTTATGAAAAATATGAAGAAGGTAAAAATCATTCGCCAGGCGTGGAGATCAACATAGACTTATGAGATTAAGAGAATCCACATTACAGGTTAAACTTATTTCCCACACTCCGATGCCAGAGGTAGTTGTTGCAACTGCGATGAGGCAGAGCAGATTTAAAGGCGGAGTAAGTGAGTTATCACTTGATAGGAAAGAGATTGTTCGGTTAATTAATTTAGCTCTTAACCTTGGGCATTTTTCAGTTTTTGAACATATTTCATTTACTTTTGCAATTGAAGGAATTTCAAGGGCGTGCTCTCATCAGTTAGTAAGACATAGATTTTTTTCGTTTACTCAGCAAAGTCAGAGATATGTAAAAGAATTTGATTTTCCTTACATAGTTCCCGAAACTATAAAAAATAATAAAGAGGCATATAAGGAATTCAACCGAGTGATTTGGGAAATTGGTAGAGTATATAAAGAATTAGTAAACGTTGTTCCGTTTGAAGATGCGCGTTTCGTTTTGCCCAATGCAACAGAAACAAAAATTGTTGCTACCGCTAATGCAAGAGAATTAATGCACTTTTTTAAACTAAGATTGGACGAAGCGGCACAGTGGGAGATTAGAAATCTCGCAAAAAAGATGTTTGAACTTGTTAATGAGGTTGCGCCAGTGATATTTTCTGAAGATTCTTTGGAAAAATTTCAATAAGGAGGAGGTGATATTGTGAATTACAGGGAGGACGAAAATGGGAATCTTGTCTTAGAAAATGGGAAGATAATTCCGCGTGAAAAAAGACAAAAAGCAGAAGTATATAGTCGTGTTGTTGGATACCTTAGGCCAGTTTCCCAATGGAATAATGGGAAGAAGCAAGAATTTAAAAAACGAAAAACATTTAAAGAAGAGTGAATCTTTTAATTAAAGGCGGGCTTTTGCCCGCCTTTAAACTTACTCTTTCACAAATGAACCAATGAAGGGTGCAATAATTAGAATAAGCCCAAGAATTACACTTATTGCGATATGTGCCCCTCCATATTTTGTGATAGGTGATATAAAAGCAAAAAGAACGAACAATATTCCCATCAGCAGACTGATTGTGCTTCCAATTTTACTTTCTTTGAACAGTTTAAATCCGAAATAAATTGCTGCTATACCAACCACAAGATAAATAATAACATTAAATGCGGTATTTTTTATAAAGGCGTCAATTACCGCAAGCACACCTGCTGCTGCAATCACATATTTGTTCATAATATCACCTCCTTTATCTTTATAATTTTATAATATTTTATTTTTCTGTCAATACAAATAACAAAAAATTTTATCTATATACGGTTATCAGTACGATAATATATGGTAATAATAAAAAACTGTAATTTGATTTTTTTACAGTAACTAAGTAACTAATGAAGAGTGTCCTTATTGACTTTATGTAAGAAGGTGCTAAGATATTATCGTCTAAAATCCTTAAAAGGAGGCGAGAATATGCCTGGTTGGTGGTTGCTCGTTGTACTTTTGCTCGCCATTATCTTTATCGTTTATGCGACGGGCAAGTTGAAATTAAATGCATTCCTTGCATTGCTTCTTGCTGCTTACTTTACTGGATTGCTTGTAGGAATGCCAGGCGATAAGATCTTATCGGCTATTACGGGGGGATTTGGGAAAACTCTTGGGTATATAGGTATTGTGATCGCAGCGGGGACAATTATGGGAACTTATCTTGAAAAATCAGGTGGTGCCCTTTCTATGGCAGAAGCAGTTTTAAAATGGGTTGGTAAAAAAAGGGCAGCACTTGCAATGTCGATTACGGGGTTTTTTGTGTCAATTCCGGTATTCTGCGATTCAGGTTTCGTTATTCTTTCACCTTTAAACAATGCACTTGCTGCTGCGGTGGGTGAAAGTGCCGCTGTATTCGAGGTAGCGTTAAGTACAGGGCTTTATGCTACGCATTGTCTTGTTCCGCCAACTCCAGGTCCTATTGCTGCGGCTGGTATTTTAAATGCTGATCTTGGAACTGTAATAGGTCTTGGTCTAATTGCATCAATTCCAGCAATGCTTGCTGGATATTGGTATGCTGTTAAAGTGGCTAAAAAGTGGTATATTAAACCAAATGTTTCTGAGAGTTATGAGGATCTGAAGAAGAGATATGGAAATTTACCTGAATCGTGGCGTGCATTTACCCCTATTTTTATCCCGATTATCCTTATTCTTCTTAAATCTCTTGCTGATTTTCCCTCTCATATATTTGGCACGGGTAGTTTGAAAGCAGTTATAGATTTTATTGGTAATCCTAACACCGCTCTTATCATTGCTGTATTTCTTGCAATGTGGCTTCTTATTAAAAAGGAAGATGCAAAAAATATACCAGAATGGACTAACAAAGGACTTGCAAATGCAGCAATAATTATACTGATAACGGGTGCAGGTGGGGCATTTGGTTCTATTTTAAAGGCAAGTGGAATAGGTAAGTATCTTGGTTCTTCGCTTTCTCATGCCCATCTTGGTATCTTGCTCCCGTTTATTATTTCTGCTGCATTAAAAACTGCTCAGGGTTCTTCTACTGTTGCTCTTATTACTACTCCTGCACTTGTTGCACCAATTTTGCCCTCGCTTGGACTTTCCTCTCCAGTTGGACTTGCAATTACTGTTTTATCGATAGGCGCAGGATCTATGGTTGTTTCACATGTAAATGATAGTTATTTCTGGGTTGTTAATTTATTTTCTGGCAATAAAGATGTAACTCTTGGTTATAAGACTCAAACTGCTGCAACTTTTGTTGAAGGGATTGCAGCGGTTGCAACTGTTTTATTGCTTTCAGTTTTGTTTGTTCA
This sequence comes from uncultured Caldisericales bacterium, assembly GCA_964465465.1. Lineage (GTDB taxonomy): Bacteria > Caldisericota > Caldisericia > Caldisericales > Caldisericaceae > AUK232. The sequence continues at coordinate 8,493 of CAYXJW010000040.1, read as the reverse complement.
CTAATTCATCATGCGGACGTCCTTTTCAAAGGGCGTCCCTTTTTATTTTAAAACAGTGGGATTAGATTAAAACTTCTTAATCCCATTTCGTATTTTGAAGCACCTGATAATGGCAAATGATAATTTAGTCTTAAAAAAGAGGCACATTCTGCTAAATCCTCTTCGCTTCCTTCTTTTAATTCTAATTCAAGTTCATTGTAAGGAATCTTTCTTCTACCTTTTAAAAAATTGAGAAAGTCAAGTGATGCTTCTATAAGAGCGTTTCCTTTTATTAAGTAAAGAATATGCCGTTCATTATCCACAGTTAAAACTTCATTTAGTTTTTTTTCGTTTATAATTTCAAGAACTGAAGGAAAGTTTTCTTTTAAAAAATCAGGCGAGGTTACATCTTCACTGTCTTTTAATAGTTTGCTTTCCTCGGTTCTAATATAAATTCCATTTCTTTTCTTTCCGTTGCTTTTCAGCGTTGCCACTTTTTTACTGTCTTCCTCTCTGAGTCTGTACGCAAAGTTATGATAGAGCAACTGAAAATCATTTGTGTCGTAATAGTGGCTTATCAAATGAATTTTGCCAGCCTTTTTAACTGTCCATCCATTGATTTCTTGCATTCTTTCGAGGCGTTCGAGAGTTTTTTTTGATGCAGCGAGTTTAACTTCAATTTCTGTCCCCATATTACCTCCTTTTTATCTGCCTTATTTTTTATCTTTATTTATTTCTTTAAGGTATTGTGTTCTTTTATATGCTGCGTAAATTGCTTTTTCTATTACTGTTCTCAAACTTCCTTTTTCCAATTCGTAAAGTGCTTCTGCTGTTGTTCCGCCCGGTGAAGTTACCATATCCCTGAGTTCTGCTGTGTGTTTTGATGAGTTAATTGCGAATAGTACTGAGCCAAGAGCAGTTTGATAAACAAGTTCCTTTGCAACATGTCTCGAAAATCCAAGATGTACTCCTGCAGAAATCATGGCTTCAAGAAATAGGAATACGTAGGCAGGTCCTGTGGCACTCAACGCGGTTGCCATATCGATGTAATTTTCGTCTTTTACAAAAAGTTCTTTACCCATTGATCCAAGGATTTTCTTTATGTGATTTTTTTCTTCTTCTGATACTTCACTTGTGGTTGTCCATACGCTCATTCCTTGTCCTATCTGAGCAGGTGTATTTGGCATTACGCGGACAACCTTTTTGTGGAGAAGTTCCTTTTGAAGACTTTCAATGTCAACCCCTGCCATTATGGAAAGGACAATCTGATGATCTTTTATTGAATCTCTTATTTCAGTTGAAACTTTTGGAAAAACTTGTGGTTTTATAGAGAGCACAACAATATCGCCAAATTTTGCTGCTTCGGTATTACTTTGAGTCATTGCAATACCAAACTGTTTTTCTATTTCCTCAATACGTTTCTTTCTTGGTGCACTTCCCATGATCTCGTCTTTTTTGTAAATACTCTTTTCCAGTATGCTTTTGATCATTGCAGCAGCCATAGTGCCGGTGCCTATAAAAGAAATTTTCATTACTTTTTATACCCCCCGTCTTTATAGTTATCAAAGAAGTCTTTTAATTTTAATGAAATGAGTCCTAATTCTATTGCTCTGAATAAAGCAGCAAAGTCTATGAGATAAAATTCAAATGATCCTGTAAAATCTTCTCCTTTGATGATCTTTATTGTTTTTTCTTTTGTATCTTCCTGATCTCGCGCTATCATTTCTGCTTTTAACTTGTTCAATTTACTTACTATGCCTCTCTTTGTTTTTGTTGTTCTAAAATACTTTTCTTTGAGAAGCAGAATGTCTTCAAGCATAAATGATTGTTCCTTTGGCGGAATTGACTTCCACATTTTGTACTGTGTAGTAAAAAACGTTTCAGGATCTTCAGTTACAATTTCTGTCAGAAAATTTGTAAAATCTTTTCTAAAATTATCGGCAAGACTCTTTATAATTTCTAATGCAATGTGTATATTGTCGATTACTTGCATGCGAAAGAGAAATATGTTTTTGCCTTTTTTTACTTCGCATTTTACACTTCCTTGGTACATAAAATTTAATTGGTTGCAAAAGTTAATGATGAGTTTTTTGTCCTTTTCTCTCTTAATTTGCACGAATATGTTTACTGAATTTTTGAGAATGGCGATTACGCTTTTTTCCCCGATTGGAATATCATCAAATACCACAGATTCATCGCTTTTAGTCATTACATAACTGAGTTCTTCGTCTCTGAGTAGGGCTCGTATGCGTTTTACGTGTTCGCCGAAGTTCAATTGGCTTCACCTCCGTTTGTTTTGAATATTATACTTGTTTTAGTTACTTTCTACAAGTTGTCGGTGGTATTTGGATTTTTTGAATCAAATTTTTCATCCTTTATGTTTTCTTCATAGGTAAAATACTTAACAACCTTGAAATTAACGGGTCTTTTTGCGTTAGTGTTGACAACCTGTTTTCAAAATGCTAAAATATCTCAGGTAGAGGTGATAAATGAAAGAAATTATTGAATGTGTTCCTAATATCAGTGAAGGAAGGGATAAAGAAAAAATCGAAGAAATTATCCGCAATCTTCGAAACACCGGCGTAAAAATTCTTGATTACTCGTCAGATCCGGATCATAATCGATCTGTTATCACTTTTGTAGGGGATAAGGAAACGGTGAAGAATGGAGCATTGCAAGTGGCAAGAGATGCAGTAAGGCTTATTGATCTTCGAAAACATCATGGTACTCACCCAAGAATGGGGGCAGTAGATGTAATTCCCTTTATTCCTGTTCGTGGAGTAAAAATGGCAGATTGCGTAGAGATAAGCAAGGAAGTAGGCAAGCGTATAGCAGACGAGCTTAAAGTCCCTGTGTATTTGTATGCCGAATCTGCAACCACGCCAGAAAGAGTAAAACTTCCCAACATTAGAAAAGGAGAGTTTGAAGGGTTTTTTGAAAAAATCAAGGATCCAGAATGGAAACCTGATTTTGGAGAGCCGATGGTTCATCCAACAGCAGGAGTTACTGCTGTAGGTGCAAGAGAATTTCTCATTGCTTACAATATTAACCTCGATACAAAGGATGTGAAGATAGCAAAAAAAATAGCACGTTCAATAAGAGAGAGTTCTGGAGGATTGCGGTTTATTCAGGCTAAGGGTATGGAACTTAAAGATAAAGGATGTGTTCAGGTCTCCATGAATATTCTCAACTACAAAAAGGCTCCTCTTTACAGAGTTTTTGAAATTGTGAAGATGGAAGCAGAGAGATATGGAGTGAATGTTATTGAAAGTGAATTAATCGGTTTGATGCCAATGGAAGCGGCACTTAAAAGTTTAGCATTTTACTTACGCTTTTCAAAACTTTCACCTGAGAATATTCTGGAATCTAAAATATACGAGTAGGAGGTAAAAATGGAAAAACCTATTGCTGATATTGCAATTTTGAATGCCGGGCAACTTCTTACAATGAAACCTATGGAAAATACAGAAGAAGGAGAAGAAAACCCTCTTGGAGTTATTGAAGATGGAGCCGTTGCTATTAAAGACGGAAAAATCATTGCTGTTGGAAAAACAAATGATGTTATTAAAAAGATAGAGTTTGGAAAAAATACCGTACAGATTGATGCTAACAAAAAAGTTGTAATGCCTGGATTTGTTGATCCACATACCCACATAGTTTTTAAGGGCACAAGAGAAAGGGAGTTTGTTCTGCGTCATCAGGGTGTTCCATATATGAAGATTCTTAAAGAAGAAAATGCCGGTATCATTTCCACGGTGCGATGGACTCGCAAGGCGACTTTCGAAGAACTACTTGAAATTACAAGAAAGCGCATCCTGGAAATGGTAAACTGGGGTACTACTACTATTGAAATAAAGAGTGGGTATGGGTTAAATCTTGAAGAGGAAATCAAAATATTAAAAATTGCTAAATATTTTAAGGATCATTCCTCGCTCAATATTAAATCAACCCTGCTTGCAGCTCATATTATCCCTCCAGAATATCACATGAGAGATGAGAAGTACGTTGAATTGGTAGTGAACGATATTATTCCGATAATAGCAAAGAACAACCTTGCAGATTTTAATGATGTTTGGTGTGAAAAAGGAGCCTTTACGAAGGAACAAACACGAAAAATTTTAAAAGCAGGCATAAAATATGGACTAATCCCTAAAATCCATGCTGATGAAATGAGTGATGCAGGTGGTGCCAAAATTGCAGCAGAGGTAAAGGCTATTTCTGCTGATCATCTTGTATATGCAAATGAAGAAGGTTTGAGTAAGATGAAAGCAGCAAACGTGACTGCTGTATTGTTGCCAATAACTACTTTCTCGCTTGGTAAAGAAAAATTCGCTGATGGTAAGAAGATGTTAGAAATGGGACTTACTGTTGCGTTAGGAACGGATTACAACCCGGGAACTGCAATGTGTCCTTCAATGCCTCTTGTGATTTCTTTTGCTGTGGTAAGGCTGAAAATGGATGTTGTGAGTGCGCTTTATGGTGCTACTCTTAATGCAGCAAAGGCGATTGGTTTAGACAGAGAAGTGGGAAGTATAGAGGTTGGTAAAAGGGCTAATGTCAACGTTTTAGATATAAAGAACTATGAGGAAATCCCTTACAGAATTGCTGAGAATTTTGTTGAGAGAGTTATATCAAACGGACAAATCTTAAAATAAACGGAGGCTAAACTATGGAAGAACTTAAACGCACTCCATTATTTGAGGAGCATGTAAAACTTGGTGCCAAAATGGTACCATTTGGTGGTTGGGAAATGCCTTTGCAATACACGAGCATTATAGATGAGCATCTTAATGTTCGTAAAAATGTTGGTATTTTTGATGTGTCTCATATGGGAGAAATAGAACTCCGTGGCAAAGATGCTGTTAACTTTGCAGATTATCTTGTAACGAACTCAGTAAAAAAAATGAAGAATGGAAAGGTAAAATACACACCTATGTGTTATCCTGATGGTGGTGAGGTTGATGATCTTTTTGTTTATAAAATTAATGACGAATTTGTTCTGCTTGTTGTTAATGCAAGTAATTATGAAAAAGATCTTGAGTGGGTTTTAAAAAATAAAAACGGTTATAATGTTGAGATTTTAGGCAAAAGTTTTGACTATGGAGAAGTTGCGATTCAAGGTCCAAAGGCTGAAGACTTTTTGAAAGATTTTTTTGAAGGAGAGATTCCACTTGAATCTCTTGGATATTTCCGCTCCGAATATGGCAGGTTGTTTGGAAAAGATATTCTTATTTCACGTACTGGATATACAGGGGAAGATGGCTTTGAAATTTATTCAGCAAGCGGAGATATTGTACATATCTGGCGTGAAGCCCTTGAAAAAGGAAAGAAATATAATATAATGCCTGCTGGATTGGGTGCGCGCGATACATTAAGGTTTGAAGTTGCCTACTGGCTGTATGGTGATGAAATTGATGAAACGACCAATCCATTTGAAGCGGGGCAAGGATTTGCCGTTAAATTGAAAAAAGAAAAATTTATTGGTAAAGATGCTCTGGTTAAAATTAAAGAAGAAGGAATAAAACGGAAACTTGTAGGGTTATATGTGCCAAAGGGCGGAATACCAAGGCATGGTATGGAGATTTTTAGCGGTGCGGAAAAAATAGGTTACATTACATCTGGTAATTACTGTCCTTCGTTGGGAAAAATTTATGCTATGGGATATGTGAAAATAGATTTTGCAGGGGAAGGCACGATTGTTAAAGTAAAAATTCGAAATCGGGAAGTTGAAGCAGAAGTTACAAAACTTCCTTTTCTTGAGCCACGAGCAGGTAAGAAAAATAAAAAATAACTTTTATAAGGAGGCGGTATGAAATTTTCCAAATTAATGCAGAGAGCTGGAACTGAAACAGCGTTCGCTGTGCTTGCAAAAGCGCGTGAAATGGAGAGACAGGGGAGGAGCATAGTTCACTTTGAGATTGGTGAACCGGATTTTAACACTCCTGAAAACATTAAACAAGCAGGTATTAAAGCAATACAGGATAATTTTACACATTATTCCCCAGCCCAGGGAATTTTAGAACTCCGCGAAGCGGTGGCGGAATACATTGGTAAGACAAGGAATATTCCTGTAGATCCAGCAGAAGTTGTAATAACTCCTGGTGGAAAAGATGTTATTCTATTTACCACTACAGCACTGCTTGATGAAGGTGATGAGGCAATTTACCCAAATCCAGGGTATCCCATTTATGAGTCGGCAATAAAAATTGCAGGCGCAACTCCTGTACCAATGCCATTACTTGAGGAAAATGATTTTGCTTTTGATAGAGAGCAATTCAAGAAACTCATTACACCTAAAACGAAACTCATAATAATAAACAGTCCAGGTAATCCTACGGGTGGCATTTTATCTAAAGATGACCTGCAGTTTATTGCGGATATTGCTATAAAGAACGACATTATGATTCTTTCTGATGAAATATATTCCAGAATTATCTATGAGGGAGAATTCAACAGCATTGCTTCGCTTCCGGGTATGAAAGAGAGAACGATTATTCTCGACGGATTCTCAAAGACGTATGCTATGACTGGATGGAGGCTTGGATATGCAGTAACTACAAAGGAGATAGCCAGGCAGTTTACAAAACTTGCAACAAATTCTTTTTCATGTGTTACTACGTTTGTGCAAATTGCAGGAGTTGAAGCATTAAGAGGGCCTCAAGATGATGTGGAAATGATGAGAAAAAGATATGAAGAACGAAGAAACCTTATTATTAATGGTTTAAATGAAATTCCAGGTTTCAGTGTTAAAATGCCAAAAGGAGCGTTCTATGCATTTGCCAACATTAAAGGCACAGGTATGTCATCGAAGGAAATTTCGGATTACCTTTTAGAGGAGGCAGGTGTTGCGACACTTCCCGGCACTTCGTTTGGAAAGTACGGGGAAGGGTTTATTAGATTCTCTTATGCAACTTCTCTTGAAAATATAAAAGAGGGGTTAAAAAGGGTAGAGGAAGCAGTTTCTAAAATTAAAAAGTAACTTAGTTTGTCCCCCAACTGGGGGATAAACTTTTTCTTCACATTTCTTTCACATTTAATTTGTATAGTATGGTGGGTAAAATAAAAAATTACCCCCTCACACATCAAAATATCACAGAATACAAGGGCGTGCGTTTCCTCCTCCTTTTTCGTACGCCCTTCACTCTTTTAAGTTTAAATACATTTTATAAATCCACCATCTATAGGAAGTGCTGCACCTGTTATATAAGATGCTTTCTCAGATACAAGAAATGCAACTGTGGAGGCAAATTCTTCGACTGATCCCATTCTACCTGCGGGGATATTTCTTATGATATTTTCAACGGCTTTTTGAAAAGTGGTTTTATTTTTTTTAGCGATGTTTTCGATGAGTGATTTTACCCTTTCTGTCATTGTATACCCAGGAAGAATTGCATTTGCTGTAATGTTAAAAGGAGCAAGCACAGAAGAAATGCTTTTTATGAAAGTTATGACTCCAGCCCTTGAAACGTTGGAAAGTATAAGGTTGTCCAGTGGTTGTTTTACACTTATTGATGTAGAGGCGACTATTCTACCCCATTTATTTTTCATCATATAAGGGGTAGTTAAGTATACAGCGTTTATTGTGCTCATAAGATTGAGTTTTATTGCATCTTCAAACTGTTCAGGTTTAACATCAAAAAAGTTTCCTGCAGGTGGTCCTCCAGCGTTTGTAAAAAGAATGTGGATTGTTCCATATTTTTCTATTATCTCATTTACGGCTCTTTCTAAGTCACTCTTTTTAGTTACGTCTCCTTTGATTGTAAGGATTTCTTTTCCAGTTTCTGATTTTATATCTTGCATTGCTTTTTTCAAATTGTCAGAATTCCTTGACATAATTGCAACTTTCACTCCTTCCTTTGAGAGCCTCATTGCAACTCCTTTTCCTAATCCTTTACTACCTGCCATTACGAATGCAACTTTTCCTTTTATACCTAAATCCATTTTTTCACCTCCGTTTACATTATATTTATTTACAAACCATAAATAAATTGTATAATAAAATATGAAGATTAGTAATTTGAGCGGAACAATTGTTAATGTAATTACTGTGTTGGTAGGAAGTGGTTTGGGCCTTCTATTGGGCGAGAAACTTCCCGAACGGTTTAAAAATACTGTAATTCAGGCAATAGGAATTTTTACGTTCCTCATTGGAACTTCAATGATGCTGAAAGCAGACAATTTCATCATTGTTTTTTTGGCTCTTATTGTTGGCGGTATCACAGGTGAGGCACTGAGACTTGAAGAAGGTTTGAATACTCTAACTGAGAGACTGAGAAAAAAGGTTTCGCCAAATTCTCCCCATTTTACAGAGGGTTTTATCACTGCAACTTTAATTTTTTGTGTTGGTGCAATGACTGTTGTGGGCTCTATTCAGGAAGGGCTTACCGGTGATGCAACTTTGCTTTATACAAAATCTGTAATGGATGGAATTACTTCACTCACACTTGCGTCAGGGCTTGGTATTGGAGTAATGTTTTCCGCAGTTTCTGTTTTTTTAATTCAAGGAGGACTTAC
>CAYXJW010000039.1:0-9397 GCA_964465465.1 uncultured Caldisericales bacterium | reverse complement strand
CCGCTTTCAAAAATATCAACTGGAATTCCTTTCTTTTCATACGAAGCAGAGAGAAGATTCTTAAGCCTCATCCTTTTCTTTGTTCTTACTGTATTGTCAGTAACGATTGATTTTATTATCATTGCTTTGTTTATAAATGTTATCCTTAAACTCTCAAAAGGTGTTGATTTTTATTTTGATGAGGAGTAGATACTAAAAGGCTACCTGAATTAGAAACAATATAAATTAGTTAAAACTTCACAAGAAAATAAAGCGCAGCAATTATGGAAAACATAATAACAATCGCAATCAAAGTTTCTTTTCGGGTGTCTACCAACTCATAAGTTTTGGTTATTGTGTATCTCCGCGTCTCCCTGTGGAATAAAAGATAAGCAACAATTCCACTCCATATAGATATCAAAAATGATGCTACTGCACCTTTATCTGGAGTGGTGCCTAACTGCCCAAGAAGAAGGTAAAAGGTAAAAATCCCTGTGTGAAGAATGCGAGATAAAGAAACAGAAGATTGTTTAAAGAAAATTAAAGCAATCCCTATCACCAAAAACAGCAAAGATTGGATTGCTGATAAAACAGCAAGTACAATACGTGCAATGTTTGATTTCAGAATAAGAAACGCAACCAATACAGCATAGACACCTGCTAATATGCATGACGGAATAAAAAACGGCTTGTATTTAAACTTGGCAAAGAAAACAAGAGAATACAGAAAGAAGTAAAGTGTTCCCATTATAATTGCATAAACAGCTATTTTAAACTCTTTTGGCATTCTATCTGATTTTTTGTCAATCATTGTTTTTCACCTCTAATCCAAGTTCTTTTAATTGATCCTCAGAAACCTCCGAAGGTGCATCGGTAAGCGGAGAAATTCCAGAAGTTGTTTTAGGAAAAGCAATTACATCTCTCAAACTATTCGCCCCACTTAAAAGCCAAACAAGTCTATCCATTCCAAATGCAATTCCACCATGCGGCGGAGCACCAAGCCTTAACGCTTTTAACAAAAATCCAAACTTTTTTTCAGCACTCTCTTCTGAAAGACCTATTGCTTTAAAAACTCGTTTCTGCAATTCAGGATTATGAATTCTTATGCTACCCCCACCAAGTTCGTTTCCGTTCAAAACAAGATCATATGCAATCGCCCTTACATTGTCTTTATCAATTTCAAGTTTTTCTATATCTTCTGGATTTGGCATAGTGAATGGATGATGTTCTGCTTCATATCTGTTTTCCTCTTCGTTGTATGAGAAGAAAGGAAAGTCAACAATCCACAAGAATTTCCACATATTTTTCGGTATCAGCCCAAACTTTTCAGCAAGAAAAACTCTCATTCTCCCCACAAGTTCAAAACCTTTTTTAGGATCAACCAGAAATAGCATTGCAAGTGAGTTGTCCTTCGCATTTGACAAAATTGCATCTCTTTCCTTTTCAGAAATAAACTTAGCAAAAGAAGATTTTAACTCATAATTTTTAATTTTTATATCTATAAATCCCTTAAGTCCTATTTCTTTTGCATTTTCCTTAAGGTTTTCAACCTCGCGACGGGAAAGATCTGCACCATCTTCAAGGAACAAAGCAAGAAGTTTATTGCCTTTTTCAATATTATTCCGAATCAAATCTGATGCACTTTCTTTAAACTCATTGGTAAGATCTGTAATTTCCATTTCATACCTCAGGTCGGGCTTATCAGAACCAAACCTCTTCATTGCCTCGGAATATTTCATTCTTTGAAACGGAATTTCAATATCAATGTTCATTACTTCGGAAAAAAGTTTTTTATACATTCTTTCTGTAATATTTAACACATCTTCTTGCTCAACAAAAGACATCTCCATATCTATTTGAGTAAATTCAGGCTGTCTGTCCTGCCGTAAATCCTCGTCTCTGAAACAGCGGGCAATCTGAAAATACTTTTCAAACCCTCCAACCATAAGAATTTGCTTAAACAACTGCGGCGATTGAGGTAGAGCGTAAAACTTTCCTCTGTTTAATCTCGACGGAACAAGAAAATCACGTGCTCCTTCCGGGGTGCTTTTTGTAAGATACGGAGTCTCCACTTCAATAAAACCTTCAGAAATAAGAAATCTCCTGACGCTGTCTGCAATTTTAGCTCTCAATTCAAAGATATGCCTGACCTCTGGTTTTCTCAAATCAAGATACCGGTATTTCAAGCGAACAATTTCGTCAGTTTCTTGATCAGAAAACGGATTAAAAGGAAGATCCTCTGCCATAGAGAAAACTTCAACCTCTGACGCAAGGATTTCGACTTTTCCTGTTTTCAGGTTGAGATTTTCACTAACCCTTTTCTGAACCACTCCACGAACTCCGATAACGGATTCGGTTTTTATGGAACGCGCAAGTTTAAATTTCTCTTCAGAAATTTTATCTGGATCAAACACGATTTGCACAACTCCTGATCTGTCTCTCAAATCAAAGAACAGCAACCCTCCAAGGTTTCGCTTTCTCTGAACCCACCCGTTAACAATAACTTCTTCTCCAAGTTTATTTTCCGTTACTTCACCACAAACAATGTTTCTCTTAAGCATCTTTACCTCCAATAGTAGAGACAAGATTACTCTCACTAACTTCCACCTGTTCTTTCTTTTTCATATCCTTTAACTGAACAACTCCTTTTTCTGCTTCTTCTTCACCGATTATCACAGTATAAGTTGCATTCTTTTTGCTTGCACGTTTCATTTGTTTCCCTATTGCCCCACCTTTAGAATCAATAAGCACAGTTAAACCAGCGTTTCTCAATTTAGAAGCAACGGAAAATGCATTTTTCTCAAGTCCTTCCCTATAAGCAATATAAACAATTTTTTCTTCTTTGCTAACAGTTTTCTCTGCCTTTAATACTTCAACGAGACGTTCCATACCTATTGCAAAACCAAGTCCTGGTGTATGCCTCCCACCGAGTTCTTCAATTAAATAATCATAACGGCCTCCTCCAAGCAGTGCATTTTGAGCGCCAAGATGCTCAGAGACAACTTCAAATACCGTTTTTGTGTAGTAATCAAGCCCCCTAACCAGAGTATTGTCAAGTTCGTATGGAATACCCATCATATCGAGATAACTTTTTACTTTCTCAAAATGTTCTTTACATTCATCGCAAAGATAATCTGTAATTTTTGGTAATGACTTCTTCAATTCTTCCTTTTCCTTCTTACAATCAAGAATTCTCAACGGGTTTGTATAAAACCTTCGCTTACAATCATCACAAAGTTCATCATAATGAGGTTTTAATGCTTCTTGCAACGCCTTTTTGTATTGAGGCCTACAATTTTTACATCCAATACTGTTTAATCTCACTTTCAATTTTTTTAACCCAAGCCTTTCAGCGATAACATAAGCAAGTGAGATAACTTCCGCATCGAGCAGTGGAGATTCATCTCCCAGCACCTCTACTCCAAATTGATAAAACTCTCTGTATCTCCCTTTTTGAGGTTTTTCATATCTAAAACAGGGACCTATATAGAACAATTTTATTGGAGAAGGTAATGTCTCAAAATGATGTTCCACATAGGCACGTGCAACAGATGCCGTCATTTCTGGACGAAGCGTTATACTCCTGCCACCTTTATCGGTAAATGTGTACATTTCTTTTTCAACTATATCAGTGCCTTCACCGACAGAGCGGCGGAAGAGGTCTGAATATTCTATTACTGGAGGAATGATTTCTTTAAATCCATATTCATGAACAGTTTTTCTCAAAACTTCTTCTGTTCTTCTAAAAACTTCTACATCTTCACCATATATATCTTTACATCCTTTTATGGTTTTAATCATATCAAAACTCCTTTTCCGTTTTTATAGCAGTATAACCGAATGATGGATTTTTGTAAACAACGGTTCGGAATTGTTATTATCAAGATTTTCATTTATAATGATAAAAATTATACGGGAGGGATTTATGGGAAATTTAAAAGAGAAAATTAAAAAGTTCAGTTTGCCTGTTTCTCCATCAACTCTATTAATTATAGGATACATATTCGCATTTTTTGCAACACTATTCCCGGATAAAAGAAAATGGGGAATTATCTTATTTATTATTACATTTGTAGGACACATTTTTTACCTTATGTCTCCAGAACAAAAGGCAGTACGCCTTATCAGTAAAGCAAAAAAATTGCTTGATAAAGGAAATAGTACAGAAGGAGCAAAACTTTTAATAGAGGCTGCTAAACTTTCTGAAGATAGAGATAATCTTTACAAAATATTCAGTGGAAGGTGCAAAAATATTAAAAGTTATAGAGAGGCAGCACATCTAATGGAAAAATCTTTGAAGGAATTTGACACACCATTTTTCAGGCTGCTTACGGCAAGTATGTTTTATTATTCAGGCAACGTTAAAAAAACAGTGGAAATTCTGGAAAAAGTTCCCTATGAAAAGAGGGATATCAAAATTGTGCGAATGCTTGGCTCTGCCCTATTTGATTTAAAGAGATTTGACGAGTCCATTGAAATACTGAAAGAGTTCGATCCGCCTGTATACGCATTAACTGAAGATGAACTTGCAGTACAATTTGGAATTGGGATAGCATACGCACGAAAAGGAAATATAGAAAAGGCGATAGAGTACCTTGAAAAGGTTGAGCAGAGAAACTCACGTTTTGGTAATGTAAGCAAAATACTGGACAGCCTCTACAAAGAACAGGAAAATAACAGTTAAACGCTTTGATTTTTTTCAAAATTCTTTTGCGCAAAAAAATAATAAAGATAAGCAAAAACTGTGATAACAGCAGCAAAGTGCATTGTAATACGGTAGTTGCCTGTTAGCGAAACAATAATACTTGCTATCAACGGACCAAGAATGTTTCCGAGACTTATAGAAGACTGGACGAGCCCTGAAGCAGTTGCTCTTTCTCTGTTTCTTTCCGTTACCTCTTTCAGAGAACCCGCATAAAGAAAAGACCAGGCAATTCCTGTAAGTATCATACCCGGAATAATCCAAAGATAACTTTTGCAAAGCGAATAGTAGAAAAACGAAAATGCTGAAAGTGCAAGTCCCCAACCTATTGATTTCCTGCCAGAAAGTCTATCTATAACAAAATACATAACAATAAACTGCGTTCCAAAGTTAAATACATTGAGCATTCCCTTCCAATAATTGTTTGCACCAATTTGCCCCAAATATAAAACCCAGTATGCCCATATACCAGTAGCACCCGTATGCCGCAAAAACAACGGAATATAAATATCTTTGTTTCTCTTCACAACTTCCACAGGAAAAATTGAAACCTTTATAGGTTCATATTTCTCCTTTTTTATTCCTATTGCAGCAATCAAAAAGGAGAGTGCATACACAGAACCACTGATGAGAAATAAAGCGGGAATTCCAGACAAAGAAACAACTACTCCAGAAACAAACTGAGAAACAGCCATACCTGCAGCACCAAAAGCGGTGTACTTTCCCATTTTTCCACCACTTTCATAAACATAAGCAGCAAGGGCACCTGGATATATGCCAGCAGAAAATCCGCCGAGCATTCTCAAGTAAAAAAGTTGTGGGTAAGTCTTTGCAAAATAACCCAACGAAAAAGTTAAAGCAGAAAAAGCAAACCCTGCAAGAAGAACTTTTCTTCTACCTATTTTATCTGCTACTCTGCCAGAAATCCAGGAAGACAAAAACAAAGAAAACGAGAAAAAGGTGGCTATTATTCCTATTTGAAATCTGTTAGCATGCAGGTTCTCTGCAAACTGTGGAATAAAAATTTGAACAACGAAGAAAGAAAAACTTGCAAAAAATTGCATCAAAACGCCAAGTTTTGCTTTTCTACTCATTCACCTTTCCTCTCAAAGACAGGTATAGCACAGTAATGCCTGCAATGTAAAAGCAAAACATCAGCAAAAATAGAGGAGTGAAACCAGATCTTTGCATAATGAGACCTGCAATTGGGGCGGCAGTAGCCCAGGATACATTCCAGGCAATCTGCATAAAAGACGACATAGATGCTCTGGACTCATCTGGAACAGATTCCATATAGAGTTGCGTTTCTATTGGAACTGCAGAATTCATAAGTGTTGCCCTGGTGAGATACGACACAATTGCAACCCAAAGTTTGTGTGTAAAAGCAAGAAGGAGAACAAATGGAAGTGATGAAATCTGGATTATCAAAAATCCTTTGAGTTTTCCAAAAAAGTGCCTTGCTATCGGGGAAAGAAGAGTTCCAAACATTATTATTACTGCTCCTGCTGAAAAAATCATTCCAATCTTTCCGGTTGAAAGCATAAATCTTTCCTTAAAATATAGGTTGAAAAACGGTATCACAAGCCCTGCTCCAAAACCAATAAGAAACTGAGAAAGAACAAAAGTTATTACTACTGAAATTTTATCCCTATGCTTAACGAGTGTTCGAAACGGAAGTGATAGCGACTTAGAGAGTGGAATTGTAGAATGAGGAGTATCGTTCCCTTCTATCATTAAAATTGGTATTGTTCCAGAAACGACAAGTACAAATACAACAAAAAGAGAATGCTGCATTCCCAATGAACCACCACCTAAAATCTCTGGTAAGAAACCACCAACAAGGCTTCCAACAAACTCTCCTAAAAACATTGTTGCCATGGAAAGACTAAAAGCATGTGTTCTCTCTTCACCTCCTGTGTTTTCCATCACAAAAGGTTGTTCACTCACAGCAAACAGTGAGCCTGCAATTCCAAGCCCAAAACTTGAAATTGCAATTATTTCTGCGGTTTTTGAAATTGCAAGTACAAGAAAAAAGAAGGAGTTTAAAACTATACTTAAAAGCAATGCTTTTTTTCTACCTATCCTATCTGAAATAATACCGGAGAAGTACGCAAAAATCGCCATACCAAGTGACATTGCTCCATTTATTTTTCCAATGAGTGCCCCACTTAACCCTATTGACTTTAAATAGATGTTAAAAATAACAAAAAATGCACCCAATCCTATAGATGTAAAAATATTGCTCAAAAGAAAAAGTTTAATGTTTTTATTTATTCTTTTAAAACCATCAATATAATTCATTTTCGCAGAGAAAAAACCCCTATCGACATAAGAGTAACAAGCAAACCTGCTATAAACACACCTATCGATACAGATAAAAAGGCTTTTTTCTTATTCATTCCAAAAAGTTCTGCAATGAAAGCACCAGTATAAGCACCAGTTCCTGGTAGAGGAACGGCAACAAACAGTGCAAGTGCCCAAAATCCATACTTTTCAACAGCCCTTTCGGAGCGCTTTCTTAACTTTTGCAAATACAAATCCACTATTTTTATTTTATCCGCAATAAAAAGGGCAATATCCCAAAGCAAAAAAACAAGAGGTACTATCAAGATATTAAAAAACGTGAGGATCAAAAAAGAGGTAAGAGGACTATTTTTATAGTAAAGTATGCTGATAGGAATGGCGCCTCTTAATTCAACACCAGGAACAAAAGTTAAAACAAGCAGGTGCAATAATCCTTTCACTGTTTTCTCCTTTCCATACTGCGCGTTGCAACAAGATTAGCGCCTGTACCAGCAATATTCTTTTTAACAATATCATACATCTTTACGGGCGCATTTACTTCTATTTTTGAAACCTCCTTCATAATATCAAAAATTTTATTTCTGGGAATAGGTCTGTCAGTTCGTACTGGAAGCACTGCGTATTCTCCATTTTTAATTCTTACAGTGGTAGTAAGCACTCTCAATGGATTTTTCAACTCCTGCAAAACAAATTCCTTACCTCTAACACATCTATTGCCCGTAATAGAAAGAATCTTTTCGTCTTTAAAGGTAACTTCAATTTCGCATCCGATAGGACACACGATACAAGTAAAATGTTTTTTCATATCAATCAGCAGCCTCCACTGAAACTGTAAGATCCCCCTTTACATTAAGGAATTTTCTAATGGGAACCTTAATACGTATCATCTCAGCAGGCCTTGCATACATACGCATTTCTTGAACACCCGGAGGCACAATTCGTACAAAAACCCGTTTATCAAATCGTTTAGCAACTCTTAAAAATAAGGTTAAATCACCGTTAAAAGAAAACTTTTCAGGAAAAATTGATCTTACATTTTTTCCGGGCAGTATATTAACCTTATTATCTGAACGCACAATTCCCTTTGAAAAATCGGCAGCAAACCTACCTGCAATCTTTCCAGATTCAGCCACGTAATCAGCGAGATCAAACACTGTGGATACATTTCCACAGGCAAAAATTCCTTTAACATTTGTTTGCATAGTTTCATCACACACTGGACCTTTTGTTAAATTACTTATCCTCACGCCTGCCTCTTTAGAAAGTTCATTTTCCGGGATTAAGCCCACTGAGAGCAAAAGGGTATCACATTTAACAAACTTTTCAGTTCTACTAATTGGTTTTAAATTTTCGTCAACACGCGCAACAGTTACACCTTCAACGCGCTCTTTCCCATGAATTTTCACAACAGTATGTGAAAGAAAAAGGGGTATATTGAAATCATCAAGACACTGAACAATATTTCTCTTTAAGCCTCCTGGTTCACTCATAATCTCGTAAACCGCTTTGACTTTTGCACCTTCCAATGTAAACCTTCTTGCCATTATTAAACCAACATCACCAGAGCCGAGTATTACAACTTCCCTGCCAGGCAAAAACCCATCAATGTTTATAAATCTTTGTGCAACACCTGCTGTAAAAACCCCTGCAGGTCTCGACCCAGGAATAAGCAAATTACCACGTGGTCTTTCCCTGCAGCCCATTGCAAGCACAACACTTCTTGCCTGAATTTCAAAAATCCCCATCTCTGAATTCACAGCAGTTATTTTTCTATCCTCTGTCAGGCTTATCACCATAGTATTCAAAAAATACTGGACACCTGCCTCTTTCACATCACTTATAAGACGCTCGGCATATTCAGGACCCGTCAAATCCTTATGAAAGAGAAGCGTTCCAAACCCGTTGTGAATGCACTGTTTCAAAATTCCACCGAGTTCCCCTTCCCTCTCAAGTATTACAACCTTCTCTGCACCGCTTTTCTTTGCACTAACTGCAGCAACAAGCCCAGCAGGACCTCCACCTATAACAACCACATCTGCATTCATACAATATAAAACCTCCCAGCCGAATATTATACAACCAACAATAAAAAACTCCATACGAATACATTAATTCTCAATATAATTTTTTCTAAAACACAATTTTTTGGTACAATGTTATTCCAGTAGATAATATTATAGGAGGTATATATAGGAGGTAGTATATGGTAAATTATAGTAATAAAATTGAGGGATTTGAATTCAGCGAAACAGAAAGATTGGCAATAAAAGAACTTTCACCACTTATCAGAGAGCATTCAGAAGAAATTGTTGACAGAGTGCTTTCGATAGCCGCGAAAAACAGCGAAGTATTAAACATTTTGCAAAAAAATAATGTATCAGCAGAGTGTGCAAAAAAGGCGTGGATAAAGGG
>CAYXJW010000038.1:0-5345 GCA_964465465.1 uncultured Caldisericales bacterium | reverse complement strand
GTGTATATAGTTTGTGCTATTTCTCCACACTCTTCTCTTGCTAATTATTTTGTTTCTCATTCTTTTATTAGTGCTACCCGTGTTTCTTCGTTTTTTCAGTACCCTAATGCATTTGCCGGTTTTCTTTTAATGCCTTTCTTTATTTTGATTTATTTTTTATCTGTTTCTAAAACTAAGTTCACCAGAGTGGTTTTTGTTCTCACAGCCTCGTTTTTACTTTTTATTCTGTATCTTACATCTTCAAGAGGTGCCTATATAGTGTTAATCATATCAATGCTTGTTTTGTTAGTGTTAGAAAATGGAAATGAGCGTAAGCGCATTTTTCTCCAACTTTTATCTATTTTTACAATTTCTCTGTTTTTTTATTTTTTAAATTATAAACTGTTCTATCCATCTATTGCGGCAAACTTTGAAAGAACAAAAATTTTACTAAAGTTTTTTGCTGGAGAATCCAACCGTTCTCTTTATGATAGAATTCAACTTGCAAAAGATGCAGTGCAAATTTTCTTACATCACCCTTTCTTTGGTACTGGTCTTGGAACTTTTAAAGATGCAATGTTAAAATATAGAACAGATCTATTTTTTGCTAAAGAACCTCATTCTTTACCATTCAGAATGCTTGCTGAAACAGGGATGGTTGGATTTACAACGCTGTTTTTGTTTATCTGCAAAAAGACACTTCATGGTTTGAAAAAATCCCCACTCATTTTTATTTCTTTGATTGCTCTATTACTTCATACATTTTTGGACCTTGATTTTGCATATCCATTAATTAGTTCTCTGCTTTTTATAGGTTTTGGTATCGTTTCTTCTTCAAAGAGGGGGAGATTTAATTTGCAGATAGCATCTAAGAAGATGCTCTATGTCTCTATTCTCGGTATTGCTGTAATTATATCTATCCTTGTGCCAAATTTTGTTTCTGCAATGTATTTAGCCAGTGGGAATTCGGCTCTTCAGAAGGGAAACATTAAGGTTGCAATTTCAAGTTATACTGTTTCCTTGAAATTGCAACCTGGTGATTCTAAAGCACATGCTCAACTTGCTTATGCCTACGAGAAATTGGCGTATTTAAAAAAAGAGAATTGCGAATCATATATAGATAATGCAATTTTTGAGTATCAAAAGGCATCAAATACGAATAAGTTATCTTTTATTTATCCTTTGTACGAAGGGAGATTGTTGTTACTTAAAAAAGATTCTCGATCTGTTGCTCTTTGTGAAAGAAGTTTTGATTTAAATCCATTATGGAAACCTTTACTCTCCGATATTGCTCTTTCAGAGGCTTACACAGGTGTAGATGTAAAAGATTCGATAAATCTTGCGCACGAAGCATTAGAATTTAAAGCCCCAAAGGAGGCTTATGAATCCTTAGGATATACTACGGCAAAGAAGAAAGATAGTGATGCATACACGGCCTTAGGATATGCTCTCTTAAAAACTGATTATTTCGACAAAGCGCTTTCTTTAAATCCGCAAAATGGGTTTGCGTATCTGGGAAAATACTTCACAGAGAATAACAACCTTCTTAAATTAGAAGATTTGAGAAAATCAGTTATGGCAAATCCTTGTATAATGGAGGCGAAGAAACTTTACTTTGCTATCGCACCTTTAATTAAAGTTGAAAGTGTAAACCTCGAAAAAAATGGCAAAATGGAAATTAAAATAACGGTTTTAAGAAATGCGCAATTCCTAAAAGAATTTAAAGTCTTTGCTACTAATGGGGAAAGCACTATCTTTATTAAGAGTTTTAGTGCTGATGAAGACTTGTTGTTATTTTCTATACCAGACCAGCTGAAGAAGTTCAGGATAAAAATAGAAGGTATAGATAAAAACGGTTTTGCTGTTTCTGGAATAATTTCGCCAGAGTTTGATGTTAGTAGATAATCTGCTATTATACTTAATATGAGATTGAGAGTGAATTTTGAAAGGCCCGAGGAAACGTGCTTTCTTGGACACATTGATCTTACGCGTGCTGTAACACGCGGTTTAAGAAGAACACTTTTGCCTTTACAATATACTGAAGGGTTTAATCAGCGAGTAAAAGTAGAAATGGGCTTTCCATTGAGTGTCGGAATGATTGGAGAAGACGAATATTTTGATTTCTATCTAATTAAAGAAATTGATGAAGAATTTGTTTATTCAAGGTTGAAAGAATCGTTTTCTGGGATCTTAAAGATTAAGAAAGTGAAACGCATATCAAACAACTCGCCTGCAATTACCTCATTAAATGCAATACTTGTTCATTTTGTTTACGGTGTTGCATTTGGAAAAATTTTAAGCGATGAATTTGAAAAAGTGATTGATGAAATATTAAAAAAAGAATTCATAAATGTTATTCGCACCAGGAAGAAAAAAAAGCAAAAAGAAAAAGATGTCAGGCCCTTTATAAGAGAATTGAAACTTCTCAATTTGGATAAAAGTGGTAATTTTCTACTATTGTTCTCATCTTTATTCGCAAAAGAAGGTAGCATCAAAATTGACGAACTTCACAGCATATTGGAACTATTTGGTATTGCAAATAGTTTTGAGAGAGTAGTTAGAAAGAAGACGAGTTTGATTTATAAAGGAAAAGTTATCTCCCCAATGGATTTTGACTAAACTATTTTCTGCTATTTATAGAACTGTTGAAAATTGTTAGGAAAATGTTAAAATATAATTGAACCCTGCGGAGTACGTGCAAACTTAGCGGTTTTGGGCCAACACAATTTGTGCGGGGACAGGTCCATCAAAAGTTGAAGCACTTCGGTGCTTCCCGAGATGTACCAAGGTTCCCACTTGTCCTTAGGGACCCAGGAAACGTCTAAGGCCACGGCTCTCGCGGGGGTAATTTGGAGGTGAAAATGAATTCAATTGCCATAATTTTGTTAATAATTGCAATCGAACTTGCTTTAATTGTAGTTGCTGTTATAGTAAGTTTTGCAGTTTTTATTCGCAAAACAAAAGGAACACTTGAAGAAACACAGAACCTTGTAAAGTCACTTGAGGATCGGGTAAATGAATTAAGCAACGAGATTAAAGTAAGTTTGAAAAATACAACTGAAGCAACGGAGCATCTAAAAAAAACTTTAAATAATACTGAAAAGGCAACTGCTTTTTTGAATTCCGCACTTCCTATAATATCCTTAGTATTGCTCTGGCGGGGAATTACTGTACCGCTTCCCTCTGGACTCGGTGCTAACAACACAAAACGCAAAAATGGTTCAATAATAAGTACGATTTCTAATATAGGTAAGTGGGCTGCAGCAGTTGGACAAGGTTATGCTTTATATAAAAAATTTAAAAGTAAGGGAGGTAAGAGAAATGGATGAGAATAAAACTGGAGCTTTTTTAAATGGGTTTTTCTGGGGTGCACTTGCAGGTTTTGTAATAGGAATTCTTTATGCACCCAGGTCTGGTGTTGAAACAAGAGAAATTTTGAGAGAAAAGACAAAAGAATTGGGAGTAATTACAAAGGATAAAATAGAGGATGTAAAATCTCGTGGTAGAGATCTTCTTACTGGAAAGGGGATTGAAATTACTGAAGAGTCAGAAGAGTAGTTGAAAAATATCCTGATTTTTGTATAATATTACCGCTTGTTGGGAAGTCGTCTAATGGTAGGACAGGGGACTCTGGATCCTCTAATGATGGTTCGAATCCATCCTTCCCAGCCAGGTGGCGTAGTAGAACAGTGGTTAGTTCAGGGGGCTCTCAATCCCCAGACCAGGGTTCGATTCCCTGCTACGCTACCATTTATTTTTATAAGGAGGAGTAAAGAGTGAGAATAGGTATTACCGGATTGCCTTCTTCAGGTAAAACAACTTTGTTTAAATCTCTTGTGGGTTCAGATGTTTCGGTTTCTTTCGATAAACCTAATATTGGATCTGTGAAGGTGAGCGATCCAGAACTGTATACGTTATCAGATGTATTTAAACCTAAAAAAACTACTCCTGCAGAGATTACGTTTGTCGATATCCCAGGGATTCCAGAGGGATATGAAAACAAAAAGAGAAGAAATGAATTATTTTCTTCCATTAAAAAAGCCGATGCACTCGTTGAAGTAGTTGACTTATTTTCTGGAACCTCTGATCCTGAGGATCTAATAAAAGCCTTTGATTCTGACCTTATACTGTTAGATCTCGATGTTGTTGAAAGAAGATTAGAACGGTTAAAAAAAGAGAAAAAAACTGCAAAATCTGAAAGAGAAAAAGCAGTGCTTGAAAAATGCGCTTCGGTTCTTGAAGAAGAAAAACCGCTCAGCGAATTGGATCTTTCAAATGATGAAATTGTTTTACTGAGATCTTTTGAATTTTTTACACTTAAACCGATTTTGTATGTTTTGAACATAAGTGATTCAGAGATTAAAAATCGTGGCAATCTAATTAATGAGGTTAAGAGAATAGTAACCCTGAAGTCTGAGGTAATTGCTGTTCCCGTATCTCTTGAACTTGAACTTTCAGAACTTTCTGAAGAAGATAAAAAAGAGTTCTTATCTTCTTATGGGCTTGAAAAATCT
Source organism: uncultured Caldisericales bacterium (assembly GCA_964465465.1). GTDB lineage: Bacteria > Caldisericota > Caldisericia > Caldisericales > Caldisericaceae > AUK232. Next base: position 852 of record CAYXJW010000038.1, on the reverse strand, counting down.
GTTCTTTCGGAGTTTTTAGAGGCGTCTTACAAGTTGCTTGGATATATCACTTTTTACACTGTCGGAAAGGACGAAGTAAAGGCATGGACAATCAAAAAGGGAACAAACGCAAGAAAAGCAGCGGGTAAAATACATAGTGATATTGAAAGGGGTTTTATTGCGGCAGAAGTAATCTCCTATAAAGATTTTGCAAAAGTTAATTTTTCTTTCAAAAAAGCAAAAGAGGAGGGACTCCTTAGAGTGGAAGGAGAAAATTACACGATAAGTGATAAAGAAATTGTGCATTTCAGGTTTAATGTATGATCAAAGTTGATAATTTGCATATAATACTTTCTTTCTTGATTTTTGTTTTAATAGTGTTTATTGTGGTTATTTTAAAGCAGTTAAAAAACCTACGTAAGAAAAACCTTATAATTGATTCGGTTATGAAAGTCTCCGAGAAATTACCCGAAATGGGGCATAGAGTTGATTTTATAAAACTTATAGGAAAAAAATTGAGAGACATTACAGATGCAGATGAATTTGTTTACTTTTCTTATAATGAAAAAATGAAAATATTAATACCTCTATATGCGGAAAGCCCTTATTCTTATCAAATATTAAAGATTAGATTGAAATTAGGAGAGGGTTTTAGCGGAAAAGTTGCTCAGGAAAGAGAGCCAAGAATTTTGAACTTTGCAAATGAGAAAAAGGGCTCAAAACATGTTGAAGGGACGCCATATGAAGAAAATTCGTTGCTTGGAATACCCATGATTTTTAACAATTCCCTTCTTGGAGTTATCCTTCAAGTAAAGTATGGAAAAAAAACTTTTAACGAAGAGGAACTTAAACTTTCTGAAATGTTTGTTAATC